>JAUPVI010000096.1 GCA_030917105.1 Candidatus Babelota bacterium | reverse complement strand
TGTACCACCAGTAGGCCTATGTTAAACAAACAAAGCGGTTCCATGACGCGACAGGCAAGCGGAAGAACCAACAAAAAGGTATAAATCGTCGTTGCTAAGTTGCCAGTGTAATCAAAAAATACCATTCGGTAGCTGAGTCCAGCGGTCGAATGATTTTGGTAGTTCAACAGAATTTGAGGCATCCCTGCAAAATACTGAATCGTAAACGGGATCCACGCAAGCCAACCGTAAGAAATAACACTTAATTCACCCATATACTTTCTTATTCCTTTCTCGGGCTGCGACTAAATGACGCAAACTGATAGATAAATATGCCGTACACCAGCAAACCACGCACCGCACTCAACACACTTTGCAGCGGCAACAAACACATAAACGCAATACTCAGCTCTGCACACGCAGCCGCTCCCAGCATGGAAACATACCAAAAGCTGAGCCCTTCCACGCTCCGTGCTTGCTGATTTTTCAAGATTTGCGGAAGTTGAAAGATGGCATACAAAATCGTAAAAAGCCAGCCAGTTGTAAAACCGATTTCAAGGGGATACCAACGCCCCCAGACCAGCGCTCCTGCTGCCAGCGCCAGCACAACAGTGTAGCTATACACTACACTCATTCGCACCTGCGTCCGACCGCTATACCAAAACTCCTGAAGCGCCAACGTCAGCCAAGCAAAAAGTATAAGTGGATGCATAACCCGATAGGCAAATGGCAAGCACATAAAATGATCATAGAGCAGCGAACAAAGAAGCCCACAAATCCCCAGAAACACCGTCCACTGGCTTAAACTTTTGCTCGACTGCTTACGCCAGTTAAGATAAACCTGCGCTAATGGTGCGGCAAAAAACAGCAGCATAGGAACCCAGGCGATGTATTCGGCTAATTGTATCATGCAGATATTCCTTAAAAATGGTCATAGCGACAGCGTATTTCACGATGAAGCGGATGATGGCCAAAAGACTTAAGGAGTGTATCCAATGCGATAAAGGAAACGATATAGTTTTATGTTACAAGCTGCTATGCAGCTCTTCTTAGAGATCTTGTAAAGCCGCCCCACACTGCCGATACACAAAAAACTGAGTAAGGTAAATGAAGTAACAGATCGTTACACGGGCAGTCGCCAAAATGGTTGGCAATGGCAAGCCATACACCAAAGACAAGGTCAAATCAGACATGCCACCATTGCGATAGATTTGAGGCATATCAGACGCAAACCGCAGCCAACGCTGTGCCGACCGATGGTTGTCATAATGGTAGCCTTGGATTGCCAAAATAATAAGCCCAGAAAGACAAACAGGATACAACAGCTTATGAGCCAGCGGAAGGTCAAGTAGATAGACGTATACAGTGTAACTTGAAACGGCAAAAATACGCAGAAACAACATCCAATGGCTCAAGCCAACGGCGTCGCCCCTGCGATAGTTGGTCCGCACTTGTGGCCACGGCGCTATCGCATACAACGATATCGGTAGCCACAGTAACACTGAATAGTCCACCTACTCTCCTCTTTAATAGTAAAAGCACTTTAAACCATTTGACTATATCCGCAACTGCTCCGTTTATTTTGCCACAAAGCGACGGACAAATTCAACAAGCACCCGAATACCGGTGCCGGTTGCCCCTTTACCCAAATAGGTAGTCCCGGGGATTTTACTATCAGTTCCGGCAATATCTAAATGCGCCCAACGACGGCCTTTTTCAATAAAGTGTTCTAAAAACAATGCCGCCGTAATTGCTCCTGCCTTGTAGGTTTGTGAGCCGGAATTGGAAATGTCGGCAACGCTCGACTCAATGGCCGGCTTATATTCATCAGACAACGGCAATGGCCAGACTTTGTCACCAACAAAAAAGCCAATTTCTGTCAGCTCTTTTGCTAAATCTTCGTCGCGAGTCATCAATCCAGCAAAGAATGGCCCAAAGGTTGCTGCGCAAGAACCGGTCAACGTTGCAATATCAATAATCACGGCAGGATCATATTTTTTTTGCACATGGCACAACGCGTCAGACAAGATCAAACGCCCTTCTGCATCGGTGTTTTCAATTTCCACATTAATGCCGTTCATGGCAATTACCACATCGTCTTGCTTACTTGCATGGCCACTCGGCATGTTTTCTACCAACGGCGTTACCCCAATAACTGATACGTTCGGCTTAAGCTGTGCAATAATCTGCATCGAGGCAAAAACAGCAGCCGCACCAGACATGTCATACTTCATGCCAGTCATATAATTTGATGGCTTCAAACTGATACCGCCGGTGTCAAAACACACCCCTTTACCAACCAAGGCAATAGGTTGCTTTTTGGCTGCGTTAGCTGCTTTATACTCTAATACAACGATTTTACCTTCATGCTCAGAGCCTTTTGCTACTGAGTAGAAGCAACCCATACCCATCTCGCGCGCCTCTTCTTGGCTAATGACGGTGTAGGTAAGGCCATATTTTTTGGCGATTTGCTTTGCTTTATCTGCCATGATTTGCGGGTACATATGGTTTGGTGGCGTGTCAGACAACGTACGAGCCATATTCATAGCTTCACCAATGATAGTGCCGTTTTCAATTGACGGCAGGTTCTTTTTATCACTACCAACAAAACTTATTTTGGGCGACCACGTCTTTTTATCTTTTTTGAATTCTACGTACTGATAACTCGCAATGTGAAGGAGTGTAGTAACTTGTTCCACGTACACTTCACGCGCAAGATCAAACGGTTTTGGTTCTGGAACACAGAGCATTATTTCTTTTGCGTCCGTTGCTTTGAGATAATTGTAACCAGTTCCCAACGCACGACGCAGCGTCTCCATATTCTCAACTGCTTTTTTATCCAGATCACCAAGACCCACAAAAACAAGCGGTATGCCATTGGCTACATGCGCGCAACTTTGACCAACCTTGCCGGTAAAATTAACCGCTTTAAATACTGCTGCAACATCAATGCCTTTAATGTATGGCGCAAGCGCAGAAGCAAAAAAATCTGGTAATGAACGGAGAGAGCTTGAAACGTCTGAAATCGTTACGGCAGCCAAAACGGCGCCAGCAGTTTTTTTTGATGACTCAATGGATACTGAGATACTCATAGGGCACTCCAACATATAAATACATTTACGGTAAGTATGGTCTTTGACTATAGTGAACGGAAATCATAGCAGGAAAGAACCCCCAGCGCTACGACGTCAGTGCTTTTCTTAGCGTCTCAAGAGCCAACAAAACACAGCGAAGCCGCGTGGGCCCCACAGCCACGCCAACACGAGCTTGCATGTACGCCGCATCAATAGCCGCAATATCTGCGGGCGATTTAGCATGAATATATTCCATTAACATCGACGCTGCTGCTTGACTCAGAACACAACCTTCGCCTTGAAATGCACAAGATACTATTACGCCATCAGCCATCCGACCAGTAATAGAAATACGGTCGCCACATGATTGATTTAACAACGCTGCTGTAAAATGCGGTTCTTTGATTTCGCCGCGATGACGCGGGAACTTATAGTGATCGATCAGTTCATCATGTACTAACATGGCACCAGTCATAAAAGCTTTCGCCATTGTGCGACACACCTTTCTATCGCACAAATAAGATACTGCACTTGCGCAGAGGAATTATACATAAAGAAGCTCACGCGTACGGTAGCTTTTTTGTCCCAGAGAGCAGACAATGGCTGTGCACAATGGTCTCCGGCACGCACTGCACACCCATACTGACCAAGGCTTGAGGCCAAGTCATGTGCATGAATATCATCCAAATAAAAACTCACTACATGCCCTTCACGAGAAAGTAGGTCGGCATTACCTACAATGTGAAGACCAGGAATATTTTTGAGCCCACATATCAACTGAGAACAAAAAGCAGCCTCTGTCTCTTTGAGCTCCGGGAAATCTACCTGTTCTTTATAGAACTTAAGAAGCGCCCCCAACCCAACTACTTGCGCAATTGGCGGCGTACCAGCCTCATAACAATGAGGCGCCGCTTGCCAGGTCATAAACTCACTGGTTACTGCAGCAACCATTCCGCCCCCAAATCGATACGGTTTCATCTGGTCATGCATACGCTTATGCGCATACAGAATACCAAGACCAGTTGGTCCGCCCATTTTATGAACCGAAAAGGCAAGAAAGTCACAGTCTAACTTTTCAACATTGATCGGCTGGTGCGCGATTGTTTGAGCAACATCAAGGACTACCCCAACCCCCAGTGCACGTACCTTGGCAATAGCACGATGAAGGAGAACATCACCCACTCCCCAAACAGGACCGAGCACATTGGAACTGGTAGTAGCCGCAAACACTTTGATTGATTTAGTAAGAAGATGATCAAGGGCAGAAATATCTACACAATAGGTCTCAGAATCAATAGGCAAAACATAAA
>JAUPVI010000095.1 GCA_030917105.1 Candidatus Babelota bacterium | reverse complement strand
TCCGTTTACACAACTTTCATCGTATCCAAAAGGAACCTGCCACGACTCGCCGTACGATCTTGATGTCCGAATACCCGTCCTCTTTTCCGGGGCCGGCATAAAGCATTCGACCTATCATCAACCAGTATCGATGCGCCACTTTGCCTCAACCATGGCCCACTTGCTTAACGTGCCTATCCCCTCAGAAGCACCGAAAGAACATTGGGGATCGATCGTAAAGATTTAGTTCCCCAAACGCGTTTTGTTGTAAAAAAAAACAAAGTATTTGTTAAGCTTAAATGAATTGGGGGACAGCAATGAATTATTTTATTATTTTTACATTTTTTGTGTGTGGCCTTCCAGCCTTTGCTAGGGCTGGGATATCAGATACTTCACACGTAGCTAATTATGGAGTAGCTGGCCTTATTGGCGGCGGAGCGCTTGCAAATCTTATTTCAATGGGATCAACCGCTGAAAAGCGCAGCCGACTACATCAAATATTCCTTGGTCGACACAAAGGTAAAACTTTTTTGAACAGAATTTTACGAGATGCTGAAACAAACAAAGCATTTACGAGACTCGCAGCTAGCCTTGCTGCCCCAGTAGTCGCGTATCACATACTTCGTTCAAGGAAAAAATCGCATTTTCAGCAAAAAACAAATGCTCTTCCTGAAATAATTTCACCCAATTTAGAAATCTCAAGCACTATTTCAACCCCGGTCACTCAAGCTCGGCAAGAACAAACGCTACCTTCCGAAAATGTAAGCCATAAACTTCTTTACTCACCTCCCACGTCTCCGCTTGCCCAACACGCGAGCTCAGAGACTCGTGAAGAAGAAGGAGACCCAGTAGCGGCAGATTTACTAGGAAAATTCAACGAACTAAACACTCAATTACAAGATACAAACCGCACTATGCCAATAGCATTTTACAAAGAAATAAACCTCCTTCCATGGGAGCAAAACTATGTAGAAATGCTAAAGGACTTAACACAGCTACATTCTGTAAAAATAAAAATGTGCTTAGAGCTGATAGAAAACACAGTTCCTCTCTTAAAGAAAAATATTCGTAGCTTGAGGATACAAAGAACTATCTTTGATGCCCTAACTACTATAGGAGAAGAAATTTCATTAAATTTTAATAAAGATACTTTACTAATCTTTAGATACTTCAGGCTTCTTGACGAAATCATTAACACTGCAATAATTGACAAATACTCGGCAGTAGCGGTACAGAGCATTTCAAAGATAGCCTTGCAGCACCCAAGTACGCAGCCAGCTGCGATCAATCTTATATTCTCTTATTTGAGCCGTAATCCTAGCGAGAACATCGCTGCCGCTTCCGCTGCAGCCATAACAAAGCTATTCCCGACAAACAAAGTACAGATCGAAAGTAATCTGACGAAACTATCAAATGTCCACTTAATTACCGACCATAAAAAAGGTATTCTTATCGACCTTTACGGGCAGGTTGCTCTTACAGATATCAGTCTGGCAAAAAAAATGCTTACCACGCTAAACATATTTTTTAATAAACACTTTGAGCGCCGCAACGGATCACTCTATATTCCGTATAATTGTCATCAAAGCATAGCAGTCGCGCTCCAAAGAATAGCAGAACGATATAAAACCGATCTTGCAGCAGAAATGCGTGAAATGATCAACACCAATTGGGCCGAAAATCCTGAGACTGCATTAACTTTCTTAAGCGTTGCAGCGGGGCCTTGCCTGAATACCAGCGAGCTCGAAGACTACTTTGCCTCCATAATAGCAAGCAAAGGAGGCTGCATTGCGGCAAGAGGGGCCCTATGTGAGATAATAAACCTCTGTCCGCAGAAAAGGGATTCCTTCTGGACAACTCTCTCAGGGGCATGGCAAAGAAATATAAATAGCTATCACTTCGCAGAGGCTTTAGCCCACCTAGGAAAGGAAGATCCGAATTACGCGCAATCCTACCTAAATCAGGCAGCTGTAATTAATCATTCTGTCAGCAACAGTGACACAGATTTGATCCCTATAAAGGTTAGTATCACCGAAAATTCTCTGGAAATTGCACTCCGGTATCCAGCTCTTACCGAACAATGCTTGGATCTTATTGAGCAAGCTCTCCCAAAAATACGCCTGCAGGACAAGATGATTGCCGCACTCAAAGAAATTGGCACCAATCCTGAATTAACTACAATGCAGATCCACCAGAAATGCTTCAATGTCCTCCTTAAATACTGCCAGAATAGACACCTAAGTATTTTGCCGAGCAAGGAAATCATTCGCGCACTGAAAGCTATTTATGCCGCCCACCCAGAAAGCAGCATGCATTTTAAAGATCTACTGCAAAATATACTGCGCGACAGTGCCAGAAACTCAGATAATCGTCAAAATTTTGGGCAGAAAGCATGCGCAATTAAAATACTCTCGATTTTTGATGGCACATACGCAGAAACTAAAATAGCTGCCCTCGCGCCCCGCAATGAAAAAATCCGCACGTTCGGTCTCCGGGCGCTACACCACCTTGCTGTCAAAAACAAAACCGATCTGCAAGACTTTTTTACCATAACAAAAAATATTCTTGCAAATATAGGCAGCACCATCATATCTGACGAACCTAATGAGAACCCAGAACCGGAACAACACACTGACCTTGCTTCAGCATATCGCGGAACACTATTGACTCTTGCAAAAATAGCACGCGACCACGAACAATACAGAGCAGAGGTCTCTGATGTCATTATGAGCATACGTAGAGGAGAATTAAAAGACAATTCTTTCGTGCAAAACGCTGCCATCGAAGCATTATCCGTCATGGGTGAACAAGAAACATGCATCCAAGCAATTCCATCAAGAATCGATTTTTTTATGCAGAAACAAAGTATTCCAAGCACCATCCCTCATACGATCGGGTTAATATGGCAAAAAAATAAATCTCTTGTGAATGAATGCCTCGAGCTACTTAAAAAATTGGCCACAGCACAAGACACCATCACGCGAGAAAGAGCAATGATCGAACTCAAAAAACTGGGAACCAGTAGACACGAGTATAAAGCTGAAATAATTTCGTTCATCCTACACGAGGGATTATGGACGCAAAACCCTTATCTAGCAACAGAACTCATCTCGCAATATATTGATTACTGCATTAATAGTGACTGCTTTTTTGAAGAACAAAAAGGCCAGTATATTGAAAAAGAATTGATCACTGAATGTCGAAAGACATTGCTTACTATTGCCGAGTCGGAAGACAAAGACTGTCGAATTCTTGCAAAAAAAACGCTTCGCAACCTTTCACAAGCCAGTCTCCTACGAAGCCGCCTAAGACGCCTTAAAATAAGAGTTCCAGAAGCAATCATAGGGCAAATTTTGTCATATCTCTAAAGATAGCGCTCGCCAAAAACAGTCCTGCTCAAAAAGATCTTAGACATTGCCATCACCCCCTTTTTCCTCTAAAGTCCTGCCCATCGATCAATCACGCAAGCGAGGGGCCTTTTATGGAACAAGTTCACACCGGGGAAACGTGGCGTACCTTATGCTGGTACTGGCTACCAGAACTCGTCATCCTATTCATCACCGTCGCCCTGCCTCCCCTCTTTGACGCCTACCTCGTCGCCAGTCTCCATTCAACCACCTCATATGGCGCCCTGGGCATGGCAACCAACTTTTTGCATACTCTCGTAAAACTCTCTGAAGCTATCCCAGTTGCCGCTATTGCCGTCATCGGCAGGCACAACGGCGCAAAAAACCACAGAGCCTCCGGAACCCATTTCATTAACACTCTCTGGACCGCCATTCTTCTCGGCTGTGCACAACTAGTGATCATCTACCTCTACGCCCACCGCATTTATGAATGGCTTGGCGTGCCAGCCGACATGGCACTCATTGGGGCACCATTCTTGCGGCTACGATCAATCAGCGTGCTCCTCGCCTTCATTCTACTCTCTATCCTTGGCTTTATGCGCGCCATAAAAAATACCCACACCCCTATGCTCATCACCCTGGCCGGTAGTGTCATCTATATGATTAGTAGCGTCGCACTGGTCAGCGGCCACTGGGGGCTGCCGGTCTGCGGCATCTATGGACCGGCATTTTCCGCTCTTTTGGAATACGCTTCAATGCTTGCACTAGCTCTCTGGTACATTTATCGCAGCCCCGTCTATGCCCCCTACTTTGCCCACCTTCGCTTTTTTGCTATTGATTGGCGTGCCATTGGAGCTATCATAAGCTTCAGCATCCCAGTCATCATTGATAAAAGCGCCCTTTCATTTTCCTACGTATGGCTCTCTAAAATGCTAGCCACCATGGGTCCGATCTCCATCGCAACCTTTGATATCATAAAGAACTTGGAGCGCTCTGCCATTATGCCCGCCGCTGCTTTTGCGCAGGTGGTGACAATGCTCGTCAGTAACCACTTGGGAGCCCAGG
>JAUPVI010000094.1 GCA_030917105.1 Candidatus Babelota bacterium | reverse complement strand
CGCCCCATTCTTCAGGAGTCAAACCATGCTGTGCCAACTGCCCACGCAATGTTTCAAGTTGCGCTTCAGAGTCTAATTTATCAATTTTGTTAATAGCTACAACAATCGGAACTCCAGCTTGTTTTGCCAGATTAATTGCTTCGATAGTTTGCGGCTTTATACCGTCGTTAACGGCTACGATAATAACCGCAATATCAGTGATGCGAGTACCGCGAGTCCGCATAGCAGAAAACGCTTCGTGACCAGGCGTATCAAGAAAAATAGAATTGCGTTTACCAGTTTTTACCTCATAAGCGCTCAAGTGTTGCGTAATGCCGCCCTTTTCCTTAGCAACGACATTTGTCTTGCGTAAGTAGTCAAGCAGCGTTGTCTTGCCATGGTCAACGTGACCCATTACAACAACAACAGGCAAGCGCTGCTCGCTGTGATCTTCTTTAGAGTTTGTTTTTTTGTCCGCAGCTACCGACACCACATGCTTTTGCGCTGGCGCATCTTCAAGGACAAGTAATATGCCAAACGCTTCACACAAAATCTTCATGTCGGCAATCGTTAAAATTGCGTGCACGTTCTTTGCTATGCCGCTTTTAAGCAACACAAAAATAACTTCGCCAATCGGCTTTTTCATCAAAGCAGCAAAATCAACCAGTGGCATGTCACCGGAAGCCGCAACACATTCAACCAATGGCGGAGTTATGACGGTTTCACGATTGGTACGATTTTGCTGTTGAACCGTCGTAGCTTCAGCATCAGTGTCCTCTTTTTCTTTTTTATTGGATCGCTTTTTAGGCGCGACACCTTTTTTGGTGCTTGTTTTTTTGTCTACAAGCGCTGTTGCTGCAGGCGCGGCCTCAGGCCGTCCTCCAACAGCTCCCGCTGGTCTGCGCCAAACGCCACGCTTGTCGTCTGCGCTTCCTTCAGGACGAGCCTCGCCAGTCGAAGATGGAGATGAAGAAGATGCTGGTCGCGGGCTTCGTGGCGCATAAGGGCCAGAGCCGGCAGGCCGCGGTGGACGCGGTCCTCGGGGAACACCATCGTTGCTACCAAATCGCGGGCCTCGCGATCGCGCGCTTTCGCCGCCAATAGTTCTATTTAACAACGCAGTCATATCGGTAGATAAATCAGAACCCTGATCCACCACTTGATGGCCATTTTGGCGCAAGGTATCTACAACGTCTTTAGGTGATAAATTATGCTCTTTTGCATACTCGCTTATACGCATATCGTACGGCTACTCCTCTGTACTTTTCTCTGATTCTTCTGAGAGTGCGCCCAAGTCAACATCAGCCGCTCCCGCTTTTTTCTGTGATCCATCTTCCTGCAACTGTACGTGCAGGCCGGTCAAGCGAGAAACAAGAGCGATATTTTGCCCCTGCTTACCAATCGCAAACGATCGCTGGTCTTGCGCGAGCCATACCGTTGCGCGCCCAGCTTCCTCATCAACCACTACACGGTCGATTTCGGCTGGCTTAAGCGCTTGAGCAACTAATTGCTCAAGATCATCAGTGGCTTCAATAAGGTCTACTTTTTCTTGGCCCAATTCTTTCAAAATTGGACGTATACGAACCCCGCCAATACCAACACAGGTACCAACTGGATCAATTTCTTTACTATTCGAGGAAACAACAACCTTGGACTTATATCCAGGAACGCGGACTACTTGCTGAATCTCCACAACCCCTTCAAAAATCTCAGGAATTTCAAGCTCTAAAAGCTTTTGAACAAATTGGCTTGAGGCTCGGTCTAAAATCAATTGGTGATCAGCGCGAGCAGTTGGTAAAACATCCTTAAGCAGGGCGCGCATAGGATAACCTACTCGCAAATTTTCGCCCGGCACAGTACAAGACTTTGGCAGGAAAGCCATTGTTTCGCCCATCTTGATTACATAGCCAG
Organism: Candidatus Babelota bacterium; assembly: GCA_030917105.1. GTDB lineage: Bacteria > Babelota > Babeliae > Babelales > JAUPTZ01 > JAUPTZ01. The sequence goes on along the minus strand of JAUPVI010000094.1, from coordinate 2,508 downwards.
CGCGTTCGCGCTTGTGGATGCGACCGTTCACGATCGTTCCAGCTTTTTCTTTAAATTCTTCGTAGACAGCTTGCTGCTCTACGCCGCGAATTCCGCCCGCAATAAACTGCCGAGCCGCAGACATCTCAATCCGTCCTACAGCGCCTGCAAACGTATCAAGAACTACGCTGCCAATCGTCGCTTCAGGGTCAATGATCCTTGCTTTACGCAAAGTAATTTCATTATCACCTTTGGCGTCAGATGTGTCAACGACGGTCTTTTCGACCAAAACCTCTACGTGGCCGGTTTTAGTATTATACCGGGCTTGAAAAGAGAGATTAGGGTATTTTTTACGATAGGCAGTCAAAACACCATCGCGAATAACCGCAACGACCTTCTCCCTATCAAGGTTTCGTTCCTCAAGTAAGGACTCAATGACTTCAGCAAGATTCACGCTATAAACTCCAATACGCTTAAAGAAAAATCCGGGGAAAATGGTTAACATCCCCGGAGGTTCAAATACCAGCACGCTTTGTTATGGGTACTAGTCTACCGATTTTGCACAGAAAGTGAAGTAACCGGTTTTTTAGCCCTTAAGTCAGAGCCTATTACTTCTTTTTATCATATGTTTATAGATTAATAATAATAAGGGAACCGTTTTTTGTGGATAACTCCTCCAAAAGTCGCGAAAAAACCAATTAAATAGCAGGTTTTATTCTGGCCCTGGAATGTGGATAACTTGTGGATATCTGTGGATAACTTGTGGATATCTTTTGTCGGCCCTCTGGATTGCCGCTGTGGGAGCCTTGTTTCGGAGGTCGATGTTGTATTTTGCGATCTGCAGGCGCAATCCGAGCGCTCTCCACATTGATTCCACAGTGAATTCACAAGTTATCCACAGAGTTATCCACATTCCCCAGCCAACCCTTTTGTTGTTACAAATGAGCCAGGCTTGAGGGCGCTCGATGCTTTTTTTTCGGTTATTTGGCGTCCAAAAATGCGATAAGACGAACGAAGTCGGCTATAACGGTGTCTTTTGCTGGCGGGTTTCTTAATAGATAAGCAGGGTGGTAGGTGGGCATTATGGCAAAATATTCTGTCTGTATGATTTGGCCACGAATTGACGAAAGGCTTTTGGAGTAGTCCAAAAAGGCGTTGGTTGCGGTTGCTCCGAGGGTGCAGATAATTCGTGGCTTAATAGCGCTAATTTCCCGCAATAGGAGAAGGCTTATGCAAGTGCTACTTTCTTGGGGAAGCGGCTGTCTGTTTTCTGGTGGGCGGCAGCGTGCTGTGTTGGCAATATATATTTTATCCCGCGTAAGGCCTAACCCATCCATCATTCCAGTAAGAAGTCGTCCCGAGCGGCCAACAAAGGGCCGGCCGAGCGTGTCTTCTTCTCTTCCTGGGGCTTCGCCAATAAAGATTGCAGGGGCGGTGGGGCATCCTTCGCCAAACACTACTTGCGAGCGCCCTTGCGTACCGAGTGGGCATCGCCGACAACTTTTGTAGTATTCGTACAATCGCTTGAGGCGATCGCCTGGTGGGGCATTCTGGTGCTCGTTGGGGTGTGTGAAAAGTTGCTTAAGCCGCGCTGCGACTTCTGGTTTTAAGGAGAGAGTCAATTGTTGCCTTCCAAGTCTTTATTGCGATTGTGAGGCCGCAATTCTACCACACTAAAAAAGAAAGGCAGAGCGCAAAATCAACGCAAATTGAGGTATTCCTTCAGAAATGGCACCCAGCGTGTTTTTTGAGCGAACGCTGTTTTGTGGAGAGATGGGTGAATAACACGCAATGGGAATGATATTGATATCCCACGCGAGAGCATCGGGTTGCCGGAAAATGCAGGTCCGGCAGTGTAGCATGGCACTACTTTGTAGAGAATTTCGAGCGTTTGTACGCAGCGAGTTACAGTGTCCTGCATTTTTTTAGTGGTTTCAGGGTAATTATTACGGAAATTATTTAAGTTAAGCGCCTGGCGTAGGCCATTTTGTATGCTTATTAAAAAGAGGTGTAAATCGATGTATTCGTTGAAGTAGAAGTCGCAGAACAGATTTTTTTTCTTACGAGCGTCGGTTATTACTTGTCGAACAAGATTGGTCTGTGGGCCTTTTAAGAGGGTGATTAAGTTATCAGCAACATCACTGAGTCCTTGCTCTAGCAGCTCAAAATACGTAGTTTGTCCACCTTGTGGCTTTGTTGCGAGGTCGTAGATGGCAAGTGTGTAATCGGGCAGCATGCTCATATACTCTTCTCGATACGCATTAATTATATCTGTAGAAAACTCAAGCGGCGTGCGCGATTCTTTTGCGACTTTTCCAAAGGCGCGTGAGTAATTCCATCCATACGCAATTTCTACTTCTTGAGACGCAACGACGTAACTTACGAGCCCTTTTACCTGAGCTGCGATTTCAATTTGCCCACAACAGCAAACATCGAGGCCGAGTATATCGATCGGGTTTCCATTTAAACACGTACGCGAAATGGTACTAAAAGCTTGCGTGAGATCTTGATTTGAGAGGTAGTAGCCAT
>JAUPVI010000093.1 GCA_030917105.1 Candidatus Babelota bacterium | reverse complement strand
ATGCGCAGTATTAGCGTTGTTGAAGTGTTCTTGTTCTTTTTTTGCGGTTTTACGCAGTTGATTGATCTCGTGATCAATGACAACCATTTTTTTTAATTCATTCCAAACAAAGGCGGCTGTCATACACTACTCCTTTAATGATTTTGCGTACGGGTCGGCTTATGTGCCGTCGCAATGTGTCAGGCCTTCGGTAAACTTATGGCTAACCTTCTTGGCCTATGTCTGCTGTAGTTTTAACGTAAGCGGATAAGCCTTTTTGCTATAACTTTGCGGTGTCGCAAAGGCGAAGGCTGGTGGGCCCACCAGGGCTCGAACCTGGGACCTTTCGGTTATGAGCCGACTGCTCTGACCGACTGAGCTATAGGCCCACTAAAAACAAGATGGAGCGCATTCTAGCGCACTCATCGCTTAATGTGAAGGGTCAGGCGTTATTTTTGTATGGTTTTAACTGAGATATGCTACAAGACCATATTCCATGGCACCGCAAGGATGTCATGATCGGCCCAATAACAATCGGTGCCAGCGTAGACAATAATGCCGGTCATTACTTTAAGTTTGCTGTCTTTGTATGTCTCTTTAAATGCCTTTATACCCCGGGCTTCATATTTGCCTACATTGCTTTTCATTTTTACTTCAATGGGATAAAGAGCATTTCCTTGTTGAAGGATGATATCTACCTCGGCACCACCGGCTGATCGCCAATGGTACACTGCTGTGCCAAAAGGTAAGCTTGCAAGTGTTGCACATATCATATTGCTTATATAGGTTTCAAAAAGGGCACCGGCGCTGGGGTAGCTGAGGAGTTGATTTGGAGCTTTTATGTGAAGCAGTTGGCATGCAAATCCACTATCTATTAAGTATCCCTTATCACGTTGCGAGACTCGCTTAATGGTGTTTCCTATGAATGGGCGAGCATCTCGCCACATGTATGACCCATACAGTAAATTGAGCCAGCGTTGGGCTGTTTTTCCGGCAGAATCAATTTCCCTTCCTAGCTCGTTATAGTTTATTTCTTGAGATGAAAGGGCAGCCAAGATACCAAGAAAATGCTCGAATTTTACGAGCTGGTCGATATTGCCCATTGTGCGGATATCGCGGTCAATATAGGTCTTAAGATAGCCATCAAAATACGTTTCAAAGCCTTCGTTTGGCATACCAATAAGCCCGGGAAATCCACCGCGCCAAATGGCTTCAGGAATATTTGTGTTAGGGATGAGGTTGGTTCGCCCCTTGAGTAGCGTTGACGGGTTTTCGAGGTACTGCTCTATCCAGTGCCTCGAGTCGATCCCGTGTAATTCGTACAATGTCATCGGACTGAGTTCGATTATTGCTACACGCCCCGCCATACTTTCAGCAACGCTTTTGAGCATGCTCAAGTTCTGAGAGCCGGTCAAGAAATATTGGCCTTTTTCATCTGACTGATCAATTTTTATTTTGATGTGTGCCAATAGCTCGGGAGCAAATTGTATTTCATCAAGAATGACTGGACCGTTGAAGGAGCTGAGAAACAGCTCTGGTTCGGTGCGCGCTCGTTGTATGTCCTGAATAGGGTTGAAGGTTACGATCGGAAGATGAGGAAATAAGTTCTTTAAGACGGTACTTTTGCCTACTTGCCTGGCTCCGACAATGAGTACAGCTTTAAAGTGTTGAGCGGCGAAAAGAATTTTACGTTCGAGCAGTCGTTTTTTGTAAATCATGAGCTATTCCTAATGAAAGTACCTCGCATTTGGGACTCATTATGTCTCAAATGCGAGGTACTTTGCAAGTTTTGGGTCAATTTCAACGCTTTTGTCTTCGTAATACACAATCAAGCGGGAGCGCACTCATCGCTGAATGTGAAGGGTCGCGTGCTACTTTTTTGTGGAAAACGGTTCGGCTGCTGAAAATGTGAGGCTGGTATCATCCGAATGCTTGCTCACATGTCTTGATATTTCATCGAGGAGATTACGCGCTTCTTTTTTGTGCGCCTCGAGCTTTTGGCGAATGATGAGGTTATGACCGCTAAAAGGTTTTTTTAATACCTTGTTACACAAAGCAATAGCATCTGTCATTAGCTTGGAGCTTAGCTCGCTTGTTTTGGCTTTTGTTGCTTTTTTCATTAGTTTACGTGCTTGTACCAGGCTAGCATTGTGCGAAGAAGCAAGATTCCCGTACAACACTGCTTTCTGGCGATCACTCAGTGGGCTTTTGGTGCTATCAACTACTGAGGCTGGCGAGTCGCCGTGTTTTGACTCTACATCAGAGCAGCGCACGCTTGTTAGGCCAAGGCCAATGGTGCAGGTAGCAATAAGGGATACTATACTGTTCATGTTCATAGTGTGTTTTTCGTATTGGTTAGACGCGCGCAGCGATATAATGAATCAAGTCTTGCACACCCTCTTTGCTAACGGCACTCGTGATGACATATGGCTGGTAATTGGTTAGCATATCACTGAGTTGTTCGCGATCTTCTGCTGATAATTTATCGGTTTTATTTATTGCATACACGATCGGTACCTTTACCCCGAGATCTTTGAGCGTGTCATTGACCGTTATTATCTGTTCTTGCCAGGCTGGGTTGCTTATGTCAACTACATGCACGAGCATTTGCGCATATTTGAGTTCATCAAGCGTTGATTTAAATGCCTCGATAAGTTTATGCGAAAGTTCGCCAATAAAACCTACTGTATCTGAAATGAGCACTTTTTTATGTGGTGCCAAATACAGTTCGCGAGTAGTGGTATCAAGTGTTGCAAACAACTTATCTTCGACCAGTACGTTACTTTTAGTCATCATGTTGAGCATGCTTGACTTGCCGGCGTTGGTGTAGCCGACCAAGCAAACGAGTGGAATGCCGACGCGCAACCGTTGCTTGCGCTGAGTTTCGCGTGATTGCGCCAATTGCTTGAGGCGCTTTCGTGATTGTACCAATTTGCCTTCGTAGTACCGGCGCAAGTGTTCTTTCTGCGTTTCACCAGGTCCAACAGCACCAACAAAGCCTTCTTGTTGGGCCATTTCAAACCCGCGGCCCGCAAGGCGAGTCTTGAGATATTCAAGCTCGGCCATTTCTACCTGGATCTTGCCTTCGGCGGTGTGTGCTGCTTGCTTAAAAATTTCCAAAATTAATTGGGTACGATCAAACATCGTACAGCCGACCATTTCCTGGAGATTGCGCTCCTGGAGAGGCGAAAGCGGTGTTGAAACGACAACGTCGGTGATTTCATGTTTTTTCACAGCTTCAATGATTTCTTCCAACTTTCCTTTACTAAAGAATGTTGCGGATTCAAAGTCGCGTAAACGCATGAATAAGGTGTGTACTGGTTCGATCCCGGCCGTTTTGACCAGGCTTTGGAATTCTTCAAAGTAAGCAGTTTGGCTTTGTTTAACCCGTGATGTGTATACACCAAGCAACATAGTGCGATTGTCATGCGCCGCGGTGTCTAATAGTTCTCGTCGTGCTTTTCCCATAGGGCTCCTCACACTGTATGAAATTTTATTAATTGGCGTGATTATACCAAAATTACGACAACTCCACTATACAAAAACGGCAGCTTTTGTATCCTGTCCGGCGCGTTGGCACTAGCAGTCACGTAAAAAAGTGTTTCAGAAGGGCGTATATTCATGAAAATAAAAATAGTTCTTTCCAGCGTTATTTTTGCGGGTTTACTGGGGAGTTTCGTCCCGACAGCTTTCAATGCAGCGTCGGAAGAAGGGGCTAGTATCACACATTACGATACGTTGCCGCAGGAGAGTAAAGATATTTTAAAGAAGAGCGGATGGCTTGAAGGGCCATCGAAAAGTGACATTGCTAAAGCATTTCTCTGGCTGGGAGGCTCATTGGCAGCGCGCAAATATATCACAACTATTTTAAAACGTGATAAGCAAGCGTGTCAGCTTAAATTGCAGAGGCAACAAGTTGGTCAAGGAGCTGTTAATCCGATGGCACAGTTGCTTCGTGCTTTGCAGATGCAACAAGGGGGCGAAGGTGGTATGTCTGGGATACCAACCGAACCGGAGCTTGAAGCAGCAGAGCCGATTGCCGAAGAAGAGCTTGCCTGGAATCCGCATGATGTCTTGTCGCCCGGTAAGCGCAAGTTATTGTCTGTGCTCTCATGGGCAGTGACTGCTGTGGCAGTTATCAGTGTAATTAACGTTGCCGACCGCTTAAAAGATGCATACCGTGGCAATACGGTGCCATCGGCAGTCCGTAGCCGCATCAATCGTCATGGCGAAATTGATAAAAAAGTTGCAGATGCACGTAAGGTTATAACCGATAATCCCGGTTTTGCACTGCAGATTGCACGTGAATTACATAAAGAGTATGGCTTAAACAGCTTACGAGGAGTTGGGGGAAGTGATCAGGAAGAGACTATGGCAAAAGTGCTTTCTGCTCGCAATGAAGATGCCACGAAAGTAGTTCGTGAATTAGATGAATTACGCAA
>JAUPVI010000006.1 GCA_030917105.1 Candidatus Babelota bacterium | reverse complement strand
GTAGGATTTGGCGTTATTGTTATTCATCAGCTTTTCAATTTCATGAAGGCGGCATCGATAGATTCTAAGCTCCGTTACGTGTTTCCCTATGTTTCGCCTACACAGGTCGGCTTGCTCTTGCAAGGTTAAGTCTGTTTCTTGTATGGCATTTCTAGCCCGCTCAATTCTTGCGGGGGATGAGGAGGTAGTCCCAATGCTACCATCGGAGTAATAGCCATCGTCATCCTCGGAGCTGAAAGTGGGAGTTTGCAGCGCAAATTCAGCTTCTTTCTGCCTTTTCATAATCTCATTGAATGTTTTTGTGAACGGTGAAGCTTCTGGAGTATAGGGTCTACTATTGGCTTTTGGCCTGCTCCAAAGTGCTCTATTGAGTCCTGGTGAGTTCGGTGTGAGAGGCACTTTTGGAGGTCGGCTGTCTGTGTGGCGAGGAGTAGGACTGGCCAGCTTTCTTTGGGGGGTCGTAAAGGCTATACCTGCGCTGGTGTGGACCATGGTAAGTCGTCTGGGCGTCAATTTTGATAACGGACTAATATGCAGAGCTTCTTGCCCGGCTTGTATCTCTAGGTTGATCGGGCTCTTGGGAGCGATGCCACATGGAGTTGAGGTGCTCACGCCCAATCTTTCCTGAGCGGGCGTTCTTCCTGTTTGGACGCTCGCTGTTTGCGCGGCTTGTGGGCTGATACTGGTGGATCCCACTTGGGTGTTTATGATGAGGTTGCTTACAGGTAAAGTTGGTTTCTCCACCGCCACATTTTCCGTTTGTATGCCGATTTCTTCTCGAGTGACATCGATGGTCTGCACGCTCATTTCTTCCAGAGTGTTCTTCGGGTTTTTTGACTGCTCAGCTGTAAGCAGTGGTGGAGTATCTATTGTGGCTACACTGTCAGTCTGAATGCCTGTTTCTTGCATAAGTGCTTTGAGAGCCTGTGGTTGATTAGGGTTTTGGTCTGAGTTTTGATTTGACTTATAGAGGGCAAAAGCGCTTATGAGGGCAAAGGCGGTGCCACTGGCTACTTGTATCGTAACATTTGGTGAAACAGTGCCTCTGGTGAGGTCGCGGTTTTTCTTTTGAACGAGGCGCAGGAGTGCTGTGCGCTTATCCTTATTGAAGGCTAGCTCGAGCAAACCGATTGTTGCGGCAGTGCCGCTGACGATACCAATGGTGCGCCAGGTGTTGCTTGAACCTTGCGTTTTACTGATGAGAGGCAAGGTTGGAAGTGCGGCAATAATGACTAGTAAAAAGGTGTTTTTTAATTGGCCCACGGTTCTTTCTCCATAGAATCTGATTAATTGAAGTTAGTGGAGGGTAGAATGATTTTAAGTGAGGTAAGCGGTTGAGAACAATAACAAAAAACGCTTATAAAGCAAGCGCTTTTATTATTTCTTAGTCTATCATGAGGGCGATTTTTGTGTATTTGATTACTTCAGCAGGGTCCTTGTAGCCCGGAGCAAAAAAATCTCTTAAAAAGAGAAGAGTAGATGGGCCAAAGAAGAGAGGTCCGACTATGAGAGGGACTACGGCATGGTCGGTGCCGTGATAGCTATACGTTGTTCCTAGTGTAGCTAAATAGAGTTGACTACCAGTGGTGCCGGTAAGCGCTTCGATTCCCAGATACATAAGTATGAGTGCGATAGAGCGCATGATGTCTTTTCCTATTTCTTCAGGGATGTTGCAACCTTGTTTTGATTGCAGTTCTTGGTAGCGTTCTTTTGTTGCATACAGACCAAGTATGGTTAGAAGGAAGCCTGCTGCCGCGAGTGCGGCTAGGCTCTGTAGTTTGTGTTTGTGCGCCTTTTGATAGGTCGGAGTTGGACATCCAATTATTTGGGGATTTTCTGTGCAAAAGGCAGCTAGTTCAACTCTAGAGATTAACTTCGTAGCGTAGCGGCCAAGAGGGTCTTTTGTGGAAAGTGCAAAGCGGAGCGAGTTTGCGTCCTGAACGAGTGTTCCCATAAACAAAAGGTTTTGCGTATCATAAAGAGCAATGACTGGTCCTTGTATGTAAGCGATAGCCAGGGTATTTGATGGTGATTGTTGTAAAATGCTAAAAGCACCGATGCCAGTATTTTGTGCCAATGCCTCCTGGAAGTTGTCTGCATTATTTGAGACGACAACTGTGATCAGAAAAATAAAAAAGTTGGTGGTTAGAGTTGCCTGGGTCATTTGGGGATGATTTTACTTACTTATTTGCTGACCTCGCCCCAAGTTTTTCCGGTGCGAATAGAGACCTCGAGAGGTACTAGCCAACCGGTGATGACGCTGCCCATGCACTCTTTAATGAGGGGCACGAGGGTATTAACATCTTCTGGTTGAGCGGCAATTAAAAGTTCGTCGTGGATTTGTAATACGAGATGTGCGTTCATGTTTAACTCCTTGATCTTGGCATCAAGTTTCAGCATGGCCATTTTGATGAGATCGGCACTTGTGCCTTGAATAGGTGTGTTTATAGCGACGCGACGCTCAGCCTCTTGGAGCGTTCGATTGCGCTCGTGAAGTCCGGGAACATACCGGCGTCGACCAAGGAGGGTGCTGACATAGCCAACTTCTTTGGCGTCCTGCACGGTGTGCTCCATCCACTCCTTAACTCCAGCGTATTGGTTAAAGTAGCTTTCAATATAGGCTTTTGCGCTTGCCGGCGAGATGGAGAGATCTTTAGAAAGGCCGAAAGGGGTAAGGCCATACATGATACTAAAGTTAATCTTTTTTCCGACAGCCCGCTGATCCGGGGTTACCGTTTTTTCTTCGACGCCGAAAATAAGAGCTGCTGTTTGTCCATGAACATCTTTGTGCGCCGAAAAGGCTTGCAGCAATGCCTGGTCTTTGCTGAATTGTGCCAAAATACGAAGCTCGATTTGAGAATAATCGGCGGAGATGAATACATATCCCTCTGGGGCTACAAAAGCATGGCGAATGGAACTCCCAACCGGAATGTTTTGAAGATTGGGGTTAGTGCTTGATAGGCGTCCAGTTGCCGTAATCGTTTGCGTATAGGTGGTATGAATTTTACCGGTGCGTGGGTTAATTTCCTCTGGCAGTGGTAAGAGATAGGTGTTTAGTAATTTACTGAGTTCACGATAATGCATGATCAGCCCCGGGACTGGGTGTATTTTGCTGAGCTCGGCCAGGACTTCACTATCGGTCGAGCGGCTGCCGGTTTTGGTATTTTTCTTGAGAGAAGGCAATTTGAGTTGATCAAAAAGAAGTACCTCAAGCTGCTGCGGCGAATTAAGATTGAGCGAGGGAGCAATAATCATTTGCTGGCCGCTGTGTAGGCACGCCAGTATTTTTATCGTAATAAACTCTAACTCTTCCTGCGTCTTTGTCGCGAGTTTTTGCATGAGGGGCACATCGATGTTGATGCCGAACTCTTCCACTTCCCACAAGAGGCGCGAAAGGGGGAGCTCTACATTGTCATACAGGCTTTGAAGAACCGGGTCTTGCGCTAATTTTTTGGATAGTATCTTAAACAGCTGCCAGGTTTGGCGGGCATCATTGGCCGCATACTGACTTGCAGGGGTTATCTCGATATCAGCAAAGGTTTTTTTGCCTTTTACTAATGCGTCGTACTCAACCATTTCTTCATGCAGGTGACGGCTTGAAAGAGCTTTGAGCCCAATGCTTTCGCTTCCAGTGCGCAGTAAGCTTGCGATGATGAGGGTGTCGCCGATTACGCCATTCAGATGGATGCCATAGCGGGCAAAGCCGGCCTGATCAAATTTGGTATTGTGGAACACTTTAGGGACGGAAGGGCTAGTCAGGAGTGGTTCTAATGCGTTCAGAACGGTCTCGCGTGGAAGTTGTTCCTCTCCGGTCTTATGGCCAAAGGGGATGTAGTAGCCTTCGGTTTCATTAAAAGCGCAGGAAACGCCGACTACTTCATCGCGGAATGGTTGGAGTGAGGTGGTCTCAGTATCAAAAGCTATGCAGGGCTGCTGTTTAAGTTTGTCTATGAGGGCTGCAAGTTGTGTAGTTGTAGTTACCAAATGAGCCGTGAACTGCGATGCGGGAAATTGTTGTTCGCTGCCGGGGATCCCGACCGGTGTGCCGGTGACTCCGTTGGGGAGGAACGCGCGTATTTCGTACTGCCTAAAGAAAGGCGCTGCCTCACTCCACTGGTTTTTATCATAGGCACTGCTTGCAGCATCAAAATTGGTGGCGTGGTATCGCAGTGTAAAGAGAGATGCACTTAAAAATGCCTCATCTTTGCTGGCCATTAAAAGTTCCTGAATCCGCTTTGGTGTTACGGTAGCCAGTGATGCATAGAGATTTTCGATAGTATGATAATTTTGCGTCAGCGCTTGTGCTGTTTTTGCCCCAATCCCCTTTACTCCCGGAATATTGTCAGAGCTGTCACCAAGAAGAGCATGGTAAAGCAGCAGATCTTCCGGTGCAAAATGACGCTCGGTGACAAATAATTCATGCGTTATAGTGGTTTGCTTAAATGGGTCAAAGATGCTCACGTGGCTATTAAGAAGTTGGTGAAGGTCCTTATCGCCGGTGACAACAACGACCGGGACACCTTCGTGTTCGCTAATGAGGGAGTAGATGATATCATCCGCCTCGAGGCCTGGTCTGGCAAGTTGGGCGACGCCAATTTTGGTAATAAATTCTATGATGGCTTCTTTTTGGGTGATCAGATCGCTTGGTGGCGTCTGACGTGTTGCCTTATAGTCTGGGTATTCATTATGGCGAATTGTCGGTCCTTTACTGTCCCATACTACGATGAGATTTTTTGGATCGAGGTCGTCAGTAATCTTTTTGAGGGTGCGGCAAAATCCATAAATAGCATGGGTCGCCATGCCACTGGCGGTATGAAGCGGTTTTACCCCGTAATACGAGCGATAGAGGAGTGATGACGCGTCAATGATGTAAAGAGCGGTTGGTTTCATAAAAAATCCTCGTACTATTTTTGCCAGCGGCCAGTTGTTTGGTTAGTATAATGCGTCTTTAATATTTTTGCTAAAACCATAGGGAGGTTTGTGATGCGCATATTAGCGTTAGATTTAGGTGATGTGTGGGTGGGGACTGCCATCTCTGATCCACTGGGCATTGTGTGTCGCCCTCTTAAGACAGTAAAGCGCAAAGAATTAGTCGATTTTTTAAAAAAAGCTCTTTCTGAACATGATGTTAGTATGGTGTTGGTTGGTTTGCCGGCCGGAGCACGTGGGGAGGAAACTGAGCAAAGCAAAAAAACGCGCACATTTTTTGTCGCGTGTCAGGAGCAATTCCCTTTGGTGACGTGGGAGCTTCTTGATGAGTATTTAACTAGCCAGTTGGCTACGAGCCATCAACAAACAGTGAAACGCCAGAAATTAAGCAGTCAGAGTAAGCTTGAATCGCATTCTTTGGCCGCTGCGTTTTTGCTAAAAGACTATCTTTATAGCCGTCGATCTGCCGAGGAAGAAGACGATCGCATTATTGATTAACAAATGTGTTTACTCTTGTGCGAATCTCTTCATAGTATGCGCCCGGCAGTGATGCCGATCTGTTGTTTTTATCCACGTATATATATCGCAAAAGGATAGTACTATGAAGTGCCCCAAGTGTACTGGCATGATGGTGATGCAATCGTTTTTCAACCAATCGGTAAATTTCGAAGGGTGGAAATGCTTAAATTGTGGTAATGTAATAGAGAAGAAAAAGGTAACTATCAAGACGGATGTCTTTGGTGCATTTTATCAACGCCAAAAAATAAAAGATGAAAACAGCTAGAAATAAAAAGATCTTAGCCCTTTACGGGTCGTACCAGGAGCTCATTGTTGGCCTATTTGACGGCAGCACGTGCGTAGCGCAGCTGCATGCGGAGAATCAGCGACTGAGCTCTTATCTTTTGGTGGCCATTCAAGAAGTGCTGCAAAAGGCGGCATGGCAATTAAGCGATTTGAATTTCATTGCAGTTGATCAGGGCCCGGGGGCATTCAACAGCTTGCGTGCAATGCTGGCGACTATAAATGGCCTTGCCTATGCAAGCGGGATACCGTTGGTTGGTTGTGACGGCCTAACGGTTTTGGCCGATGCACTTATGGGAGCGACCGATCGATCGGCCTCGCAGCTTCATATCGTGCTTTTAAATGCTTATAACAGCGAGCTTTACTATCGCATAGAGCAGGTTTTTTTTGATGGTAAGCGCGTGCTTGTATGCCCACCAGGCTATGCGACTATTCAAGAAGTTGCAGCAAAAATAACACAGGCTTCTTCGGATAAAAAATCGTTGCTGTATACCGGCAACGGATATTCGCTTTTAATCGAGCAAGCTCCTGAGTTAGCGGGTGAGTTTATGAAGGCAGAGCCATCTGAAATTATCGCCTGCCTTCTGCATTATGCCGTAGAGCAAGAAAAGGCTGGCAAATCCTCTGAATCATTGCAGCCTCTTTATTTGAAGGTGCCGACCTACAAAAAAGTGTCCTAAAATCGAGAAAAATAGCTGTCAGTATGCAACCTTGCCACTTATAGCCTTCTTTTTTTTGTGACAAGACCATTTTCTTGGAAATCATGTAAAAGCTCTTCTGTAGCGCGGTAACTCTACTTTTTTATTCTTTTGAGGAATGACATGTGCTCCTAAATTTGCAACATGATCTTTCTTGTGGTTTAGTGGGCGTACCCATTTGTTATTACAAACCGAATCAATATGAGACAGTTTTGTTTTGTGGTTAGGGTGTGGTTGTAAGAGCAATAGAATGATTCGGTGGTGTAGGCTTCTGTAACATGGCTAGTTTATGAACTCAGAAGTGGCAAAGGCTTATCACTGCTCCGTGACGATATATATTCTATTGATACTTGCATGTTGTTCAATTAAGAGCTGAGGATCGTCATGGTTAGTATTATTAATTTTAAGCAATCTGTGTTTTTGAGTATGTTCCTGTTTTTTAGTTTATTGAGTGTTACTGGTGAAGCAGCAGCGGTACAACAATCTCACGTTGAATCTGAAGAGGTAGCGTTGCCACTTCTTGTCAATAATTTTCGGCAAGAGCTTCCCGTGTGCGGTAGCCGTCCCGAATTTAAAAGGCGTGTCGGGAATAATAAAGTCGTCGTTTCCTCCTATGTCGATTATACCAAAGGCAGTAAGTGTGATATCTATATGTTTTTTGACGAGTGGCGTAGGCCTGAATCAACTGCTTCCCGTTCGGGTTGGCAGTGTAATTGGAGGTCCCGTGGTAGCCGCCCTGAGGATAAGGAAAATTGGTGCGCGATTCGTATTGATGACTTGCACACGCTTTTTGTGCCTGTAGAATATAGAAAGTGGTTTGCTACAGACCTTTGCGAGCACGATGCATCTCGCCTTGATAGTCCTGATAAAGAAGGGCTTTTAGGCTTAAGAAGCTACAAACGCAAAGCCTCTTTGAGGCATAAAATTGAACAGGCAGGGAGCAAAATGCCGGGTGATGGGCTGCGAGCGCAAGAACGTCTTTTCTTTGGGGTTTGCTCATTAGTATGTGCTGTGGTATTCGATGCGGTCTTCATGCCGTACAAGAACGGTTTTCGCAATGATTATTTACTGTTTCCTGCGGAAAATAATTTGATTTCTAAGCTCTTATTCGATCCTAAAGTTTATTCGATTAATTTTGCAATCTCTAATGATATTCATCCGCTGCAATGCCATGTTATGGCGCTTTTGGTAGATGACTGGGCCAAGCACAAGGGGCTTCCAACGAAGACTGCTCGAGCGGTACTGCGTTCCCTTGATAGGGATCATTCTGCTCAAATAGCAACGCACTTATATGCTGAGTACGCTGATGAAGAGAGTTATTCAACAGAGCTTGCTGACGCAGCATTTGCTCGTTCTAATGCTGATGATTTAAAGCGGTACTTGGCTGTTTTGTTTCGTAGAGCTCAGGATGGAGTAGAGGGAAGTATCACGTCTTTTGTTCCCTTTGAGCGAAGTTTGGAGCCTCTCGCTGATATAGTGAAAAAGGTGAAGGGCGAAGGGCCTCGTCGGCGGATACTCGGCACTCTTTTTCAGCTTGCTGATGAAGCAGTTAAGCAAAATTGGGCAACGGGGTCTATTATTACGTGGCGTGCATTAGCAATGCTAAGCTTTTTGAGTCGGTATGATGAGGTTGTTGAGAGAGTTGGGAATCTTCTTCAGGTAGTTTACGATCGTCCTGCCGCTGCAGAAGAGGAGCGAGAGAAGAGCGAAGTTGGGTGTCTTCTTGGTAGCACTAGAGGACGGGCACTTGAGGCTCGATTGAAACGTGAGGAGGCGGAGGCCCAGCTCCTCAGTGCAAAAACTCGTAAAGAAGCAGAAGAAGCGGCGCAAGAAAAGGAGCGTGCAAAGTCAGCCCGAGAGAGGGGCACAAGGCGCCGTGTGCAACAATCAGGCTCTTTTGATGGTGAAGCTGTCAGCCTGGATAGGCCACTCTTATCTGATATACATGAGTCGCTGGATACTATTTCTTTTGAGGCTACTTCTGATGCCTCTTCCGTGGCAACCCCCTCGTCGATAAGGACATCGGTGTCTGGCTCACCGCACTCATTGCCTCGCAAAGTTGAGGCTGTTAGTGAGTTGTCTGATGATGAGTCAGCGGCCTTGCTGAGGCCTGCTGAAGCGGTCTAAGCGTACCAACTTATAATCTTAAGAAAGGGGTCGGAGTGAATAATCTGGCCCCTTTCTTTGCATGGCACCTCTGTATTTTGTTTTTCCCTTCAAAGTTAGACAATAGCAACACGCATTTTTGCTTGGTTTTAACAGCGGTTGTTGACACTCGACGATATAACTCGTAGGCTGGCTTGCTCATGATTAATGTATCATAGGATGATCGTATGAATAAAAAATGGTCTATCGTTGCCGCTAGCTTTTTTATTACTTTTGCCTCTGGGTCAGTCCAGACAAAGGAAAATTTGTTACCAAAATTTAAGCAAAAATTAGTCGAAACCTTTCGTGCCGCTGACGAGCAATGTGAGGCTTTGCGCACTCTTGTTGAGCACAAAGGGGTTAAGTTAGAAGATTTATCGATGGAAGAAGTCGAAGAGACCACTAATAAGCTTAAATCGTATATTGACCGCCTAATGAACCTCCAGCACGACATGGGGGGGCTGATAGATGAAGAAAGTCGTTTGCTAGTGCTTGCCCAAGAGTTGCTTCATCAGCTGACCAATGCTCGAATCTCGTATACCCAAAAAATCAATACCGACACTTCCGTGAAGAAAATTGCTATCTCGGTCGGGGCTGGCGTTGCTGTTTTTGGTGGATTAATGTTGCTAAATACTCTTACTTCGCTCGACATCAGTGTAAGCGCTGCTTTGCTTTGTGGTTTAGCCACGGGTTGCATTGTTGGCATGGTAACGCACTATGACTCGTTGCTTCACAGTGTTCGCTCGATATCTGGCCTTGTACAGGGGTCGTTGTCGCACGGTCCGGCATGGCGTGAGGGGCTGAAGTCAGCTGCCGCCATAGGAGTGGTTGCCGCGACTACAGGCGTTTTATACGTTAATCGCGGAGCAGTTCTTGACTGTTTCTCTCTCAAAAAGCGAGCGCAGAAGTCCTTGGAGACTATGATCCAGGATGCTGGTTTAACTGGCGATCGGCCACTCTAGTTTCTAGTTAATACACTTCAACGTGTTGTTTTAGGCTCAGGCTTGTGTGTCATTGCGTGTATAGTAAGCTGGGTTTGACTGTGAATTTTCCAAACCATGTTCCAGCTGTATTGCGTCAATTTTTCGTAAAGCCCATGTTTTTTTGATTTTCGAATTGCGATCTTGACCGCAAATGAGCAAGTTGCGTGGCATCAGCATGTTTTCTGATACCCCCGCTGTTGTTGTAATGGCTACACAGCAAAGTTCAACTTGTGGATAACGCTTACTTTCATAGATTGGGTCAATCATTTGGATTGATTCGACTTCACCCAAATTTAACCTGCTTGTTGAGTTGTCGCTCTCTTTTTTAACCCCATCAAGCGTTGTGTCGCCGGCAAAAGACAGTTTTGTTACGGGTATTTGTTGTTCGCTATCGCTTATTGTGGCGTTATAGACTCCCTGATCAGCACCTAGTTCAATCCAATGTTGTTCTGTATCTTCTTTTGCTTTGCCTCCAGCATTGACGTCAAGATTGATAGCGGTGCTGGCAAGTGCAGCGAGTAAGATGATTAACAACATAAAAAGCCCTTTTCGTATGATGCAAAATAGTGAGATTGATACCTTAGCAAATACTAAAAAGGAGGGGCAATATATCGGTATCTACCAGCGAAAAAGCGTAGATTTCTTTGATGCTAGTGTTCTGAATTATAGCTTTAGTATAGTTGCTGCGTTATACATGCATTTGGGGAGAATAGGATGGTATTGCGCTTTTTCTTGCGTTTTGTACTACGGTATCGGTGGCACCTATTGACAGTTGAGTTGCTCAACGTCGTATGGGGGATCACCGAAGCCTTGTCTCCTTACATCCTCAAATTGATTATTGATTCTTTAGAGCGTGGCCCAGAAGTAACGAGTGTTTTCTCTGTGGGGCTGCTTTTTGCGGCTTTGCTTAGCGCTCTTATCGCTAAACATGTTGTGCTCCGCGTGACTGACATCATAACTCATGGCTATATTAGTCCGTATGCACAACGGGATATGCGGCAGGCAGCTCTTGCCTATGCAATGGGCCATTCTTTCGATTATTACCAGAAAAATTTATCCGGCAGCGTAACTGACAAGATTAATCAGTTGACCAAAAGTTTTGATCGGCTGTATGAGGGGTGGGCTCACTGGACAGTGCCGGTACTCTGGTCCTTTCTTTTTTCTATTATTCTTCTGGCTCAGACGAATGGTATGTGTGCTTTGTTGGTGGTGGGTTGGCTTGTGTGTGCCATTCTACTGAGTGCACATCTCTCAGTGCAGGGCATTTCGTATGCTGAAAAGTATGCGGCAGCGCTTAACAATGTGGTTGGCTCAACGGTGAACGTTTTGCAAAATATCTTTACCGTAAAAATGTTTGGGCAGCAGAAAACTGAACTTACGTTGATGGAGCGAAATCATAAAAAAGAAATTGGCGCGACCCAAAATCTTGAGTGGTTTTTATGCCGAGCCAATACTCTCTTGTCGTTTGCCTGCATAGCGCTATTGGTTGGTGTTTCTTGTATCTTGGTTGCTGCGTGGCAGCGTCATGCGATGACTCCTGGTGATGTGACCTTTATTTTGGCAACTTGCTTCAACATGTTTAACCTTGTGTGGTGGTTGTCCTCTCATATTGCTAAGATGTACAAAGATTATGGTATTGCACAAGAAGCGTATTCAATTATGAGTATGCCACACGAAATTAAGGATATCTCTAACGCCTCTCCTCTGAAGGTTACAATGGGAGACATATCTTTTAGGAATGTTAGATTCAAGTACAAGGGGAATGCCGCGGTCTTTTCTTCCTTGAATGCACATATAAAGCCAGGTGAAAAAGTTGGATTAGTAGGCGATTCGGGAAGTGGTAAGACAACATTTATTCACCTCTTAATGCGCTTTTTTGATGTTGCCGATGGTACCATTTCGATTGATGGCCAAGATATCTCTCAAGTAACACAGGATTCTTTGCGAAATGCTATCGCATTGATTCCGCAGGAGACCCTCCTTTTTGCTCGCTCTGTTAAAGAAAATTTGCTCTATGCAAATCCGCATGCGTCTCAGGAAGATCTGACTCGTGTGATTGTCCAGACTCATGCGGAACAATTTATTCAGGAACTCCCTAATAAGGAGAATACTATGCTTGGTGAGCGGGGTACTAACTTAAGTGGTGGACAACGTCAACGGATTGCGATTGCCCGTGCATTGCTTAAAAAGGCGCCTATTCTTATTCTTGATGAAGCGACATCGGCTCTCGATTCAATTACAGAGACGGCAATAACACAAAGTCTGTATGTATTGATGGAAGGGCGTACGACTATTGCAATTGCACATCGATTGTCGACATTACAGCAGATGGACCGGTTGTTAGTTTTTGTTGATGGTGAAATTGTGGAAGAAGGTTCTCATGAGCAGCTGATCAAGAAGAAAAAAGGGCACTATGCTAAAATGTGGCAGCTGCAAGTGGGTAATATGATAGGTACTGACGAAATTCGGGAGCGTGTATGAAACCATTAGTGATTTTTTTGAACGGTACCTCGAGTTCAGGTAAATCCTCAATAGCGGCGGCACTTCAGGGGTTGTATCAGACGCCATTGCTTCATACGGGTATCGACTCTTTATATGATATGTTGCCAAAACAAGCTGTGGGCACTGAGTCTATGGCTCGTTACGGTTATTACTATGTTATGCGTAATGGATTATTGGATCATATAGAAGTTGGCGAGTCTGCTCAGAAATTACTGAAATGTGTCGTGCCGCTGACAAGGGTTCTGCTGGACCATGGTAATGATCTAGTCATTGATGAAATCCTTTTTTCTGGTGAGGGGCGAGTTTTTTTACATGAATATGCAGATATTTTTGCCTCTGCACGTGCGTATTTCATTAAAATTGAATGCCCTCTTGCGGTGCTTGAGGCCCGTGAAGCGCAGCGCCCAGATCGGCATCGTGGGGTGGCTAGGGAGCAATTTTTACGAGTGCACAATCATGGGTATCGCTATGATCTTACGGTAAATACGAGTATCTCTGACGCTCAGGCGTGTGCGCAGCAAATTATGGAGTATATTCAACGAGAGCCGGAACCAGTTGCATTTGCGGATGTGCGGGCCGGAAAAAGGCAGTAGTCATGGACGATTTTTTGCTGAAATATCTTAATCGCGCTATGCCCCTCAGTGAAAAAGAAGTGATATCGCCGGTCTCATTGGCGCATGTTGTTTGGGACGAGGGCGACCATGCAATGGCTGCCTTAGCCCTGGCAAAACAATGTATTCAAAAAGTATTCGGCGCTGAGCCGTCAATTGACGCAGAGCTTTTGCTCACTGTTATGACTGAGCTGACAGCTCAAGAGCTGGGGTGCCAGCATTTAGCACACCGGTTGCGGCTGCATCCTCGTAAAATATTACACCTTCTTGGGGCGGTAGAACTTGCTGGGATCTGGCATCACTTGAAGTGTTTTGGGCGCGAAGATACTCTGATCAATGATCGCAGTAAAGGGTATATGGCTAACGTTTCCCTTGCCTGCCAAATGTTTAAGATTGCAGATCCTGCTTCAATTAGCTTCCATCGTTCCTGGGGGGCGATTTTTGAAACATTTATTGTTGATCTTCTGATTAAAAAATTGCCTTCGGACGCCCAAATTTTTTACTGGCGGACCGCTGATGGAAGTGCGGAAGTTGATATCGTTTTGCAGCGAGGGAAGGTGCTTTATCCTATTGAGGTGAAAAGCGCGGTGCATGTCTCGGAATCGAACGCCAGGAAGATTGATATCTTTGAGCGTTATTATGAAGCTGATTATGAGATAGCCCCTGGACTTGTTGTTTATGCTGGTGAGCGATATTATACGTTCAGTGGTGGGGTTATTGCAGTTCCCTGGACGCTGCTGGCAGGAGTAGCGGATTAAGCCGCGCCCGCTAGGGGCGGCGGTGGATGATAAGGGAAAGAGGAAGTGTATGATAAGGATAATGATAAAAGTTGTCCCTCAGTCCGGCAGGGAGCAGGTTTTGTGGGACCATAAGCAACAAATGCTTAAGTGCTATCTCAAAAGCGCGCCGGAAAAAAACAAAGCGAATGAAGAGGTCGTAGCAGTATTTTCCCAAAAGCTTGGCATTCCAAAGTCTCTTGTAACTATTATTAGTGGCGCGACCTCTCGTCGTAAGGTTCTTGCTATTGCAAGTGCACTCACATTGCCTGATATCTACCGGCTGCTGGGTGTGGGGGACGAGGCTGGTACGCATCAACAAACGATAGGCTAATGTGTCAGCACGCGTAAGCGTGAGCATGATGCAGAAGCAATTATTTCTTTATTACTGGATTTGTTTTGATAAACGGCGGATAGTTCAAAGCGGCCGGGTCTGGGCAGCCGATAGCGATGCGTTAGTCTCTCGTTTTGCACGGGGTGGCTTTCTGCCAATAACGATACGTTATTCTTACTGGATGTATTTCTATCCAGCGTGGTGGTGGCAACAGTGGGTTTGGCTCCAATCGCGAGAGCGATTGAGCTTGGCGCAGGTCGCTTTTTTTTGTCGGAATGTGCAAGCGCTTATAAGTGGCGGGCTTTCTTTTTTCGCTGCGGTGCAGGTGTGCGCGGCAACGGCTACCGAGGTCCAGCTGCGATCTGCTGTTGCCGATGCAGTGGTGTATATTAACCGTGGGATAGCCCCAGGGGATGCCTTTGGTATGGTCGTTGGTCGGTGGCCAAGTGTTGTGCCGTTGGTACTGTCGGCAGCACAAGGGACCGGGGCTTTCGGAGAAATTCTGATTTATTTGGCGGATGCGTTTGAGCGAGAGGTTGCGTATCGGCGTGACATTGCGCGTGCGGCTTTATTGCCGGCGGTTACGGGATTGGGAGCTTTTTGTGTGCTGGGGTGGGCGGCCTATTTGTGTGCCGATCAAAGTGGAGTGGCCGGCGGCTTTGGAAGTGTGGTCGGCATTATCAACTGGTCTTCTGATTATGGGCTGCATGCAACGCTCATTTTGCTGGTGGTTTTGTATGCCTGCTGGCGGCTGCTTTCTCGATTGAAGAGGCTTAGGGCGCTGTGGGACCGCATTGTTTTGCGTCTGCCACTTGTCGGCCCGTTGACGGCTCGGGCGCATGCAATTTTGTTTTTTACGATGTTAGCATTGCTCTTGCGAGCACACATTCCGGTGGTGGAGGCATTGCGCGCAATACGGCCGCTTTTTGCTAACACCTATTGGCGTCAGACCATAGATGATTTGGTAGGACGTCTCATGCAGGGGAATTCCTTATCTGTCGCAATGGAGGCTTCGCCGCGGGTGTGTATACCGGCGCTGTTTGTGGCTACGCTGCCTTCCGCAACAGAAGCCCAGTTGCTTGCTGCAGTTTGCCAGAATATGGCAGGGTTGCTTATTCGTGAGCGAAGCCATTTAATGGATCGCTATGTTGCATTGCTGCAGCCGGCTCTTATGGCAATTGTTGGTGTAGCGATTGCCGGGTTTTTATATTTAATGTATCAGAGTTTTTCGCAATCCTTAGGCGCGACCGGCTTGATCTAGTTGCTCTTGTGGAATAAGCAGGGTTTCGGTTAATCTTATATCTTCAGGGTTTATTTCTTGTCCTGCGATATATTCAGGTATCTCCATTTTTACGTATGAATTCCCCTGGACGTAGCGGTCAAAGTGTCCGGCTTGCTGGCTGCTTTGCTTGAGAAGTATAATTGGCGTAAGTTTTGCATCAGGGTGCTCGGGCATGATGCCATTTTCGTAGACGAAAACCAATGCGGTGTCAGTGTGACCATACGGCTGGAGGAATATGACCGGGCATGGCAAAATTTTCTTTAGGTCATCAAAAAGGTCTTCGTTGAGCATATAATCGCCTTCTAAGTTGCCATCGGTATTAGTAGGGACGGGCTCAGTGCTTTTAGCATGCTGGCAGAGGCGATGCGAGTTTGCCTTGCCGTTGCTGGCGGTGAATTCTCCGGTGATTGCGCGATAACCACAATAGCCATTCGGTTGTACTTTCTGAAAGCGTGCGAATGGGATCTTAAATAATTTCGCAGTTGCGCCATCTCCCAGATACGAAAAATCTTGGCCACTTTGTGCAAGCTCTGTGAGCCGGGCATTATCGGTTGGTGAGATAAATCGATTGTCGTCTTCAGCAAAGTGGTTTTGGTTAAATTCATTAACCGGATAACTATGGAGTAAGAATTTTGCCATTTCTTGCCGTGTATTGTGGGATCTGATCTGTTCTACATCGCCCTTGTATGCAGCTGCTACTGTATAGATGTCTTCTATAGGTCGTGTGGCAGCCGCTGGCGCAGGTGCACTCGCAGTAAGTGCATCTACTCTTGGCATGACTGGTTTTGGTTTATTGGCTGCGGTATCCTTTTTATCCTGAAAAAAGGCAAGGAGCGTGCCGTATTGTTCTTCAGTCAGTTCGTCGTCTATATTCTTCCCGGCCAGCGTTTCTCGTATGGTGCCTTGCATTACGCACATGTTTCTCGCACCTTTAAGTCTAGTATCAATGCTATTGATTAGATTTGTAGGGATACCTGCCTTCTCAAGGCGTGTTCTGGCATTGGTGATTAGCTTTGGGGTTGAGGCGGGTACTTGTCGATCCGGGGTGGGTGTCACCGGCGGAGTTGGGGTTTTTATTTTCTCTTCTGTCCGGGCACGCATAGGGGTTTTCGGTTTAGGATCCGGCTGTGTCGTTACCGGTATTACGATTTCTTCACGTGGCTTGCTGTTTCTTCGTAGTGTTCGAGTTTTGCTAGCGGCAATTGCTGGAGGAGTAGTGCCGGTTGCTGCTTGATTGGCTGCTGGGGATTTGCTTACGCGCGGAGCGGCTTGTGTAGGAGCAGGTGTTGCTGGCTTATCTGCTACAGGAGGCGTCGCCGTTCTTGTTGGTTGTGCAATGGCTCCTCTATTTCCTGCGGTAGCCGCAGTATTTTGTCCGGTGCCAACACTAGTGCTAACGGAATGAGGTTGTATTTGAGGTTGCACGGGAATAATAGGTTTTTCTGGCAGGTCGCGGGAGATTTGGTAGCCTCCCCAGAGAAGTGCGATGAGGCCAGCGATGCCTTGTGCTGAGGCTACTTGCGTATCTTTGTCGTTGAGTAAGCGTTTTAAGAACTCACGATGCAGCGATTTACGCCCAAGAAGAGCGCCTCGCTTGTTTTTGTTCAAAAGAAGCTCCAGGAGAGCAATTGCGCCCAAGCTAGCGCCTGCAGTGGCGACCTTTTTTTGGGATAAACGGTCCGTCAAGGAGGTGTTGTTTTGACTAGCTTCGTTCCCGGTCGCAATAAGCATTTGGCAGGATATGGCCGTCGCGAGAAGGAAGAATGTTTTTTGGGCGAATTGCTTCATCAATGACCTCTTTTTTTTATGGAGATACTATAGTCTACTTTTTTTCCTGGTACCATGTCGATTTTTAGTTGATTTTAGCATGGAAAAGGGCCACAAAAGATATTCTTATTGTGTTGTAGAAAGTCAGAAAGAAGCTTTTTATAATATTTTTATTTATTAGCTAATTGCTAGCTTATATGACAGGTTGCGTTCCGCTGGAGTGTCCGCAAAAGGGCCAAAAAAATCCACAAAGATTACTGTGATGCTAATTTTGTTGGTAAAAAATGATTTATTTTGTGTACATAAAGAAATAAGCATGTTTTTGGTGCTTGTAATTCTGAAAATATACCATACAGTTTGTTTCAGTAAGCCTAACGAGAGATTACCAAAAGGTAGTCATAAGAAACAACTTTGAAAATTTTTAAACGCATCACAAATTAAGGAAAAGGGGCTCCTATGAACAAGATGATCGTAAGCATGGTAGCAATAGCAGCATTATGGACTGGTATGGCATGGTGTACATGGCCACATATTCAGTCGCTGGAGACAGCGCCAAGAATGGTACTCGCTAAGTAAGACTACTTTGCATATAAAAACCTATTGAGGGTAGTGGAAAGAGGATGAGGTTAAATTAAATTTGATCTCGTCCTCTTTTTCAATTTACCTAACGAATTCTACTTTTGGGTTGCCGGACAAAAGGTCAGCAATATCACGATTATTCATTCCTTGAGCATTCATCTCGTGTCGGTTTATGTAAATTCTATAGAGGCTTGCAGTATTGAAATAAGTGATAGGGATCGATCCAGCAGAGATACCCGTTTTGAGTATTCTAGTTATGGCTTTTGCCGTCAGAATTGCTATTTCTTTTTCCTCTACGCAAATGGCTGCAACAGCCCCTTCGGTTACAGATTTTGAGTCTGAAGTCACGCAAGAGACCCCCTCAATGCGACATTTTTTAGCAATCTCCTGAAGGTTGTTGAGCATGTTTCCATCTCTGAGTAGAAGGACGACGTCAGTATCGGATGAAATTTTTGTACGAGCAAACTCGCGAATTTCAGTTGCGCTTGATGTGGTAACACTCTCGGTCTTGATATTTTTCTTACAGAGAAGGTTGGCAAGCTCGGCTGTTCTTTCGGCCAGCAGGGGTGTATTGCTGTGGAAAACAACCATTTTTTTTATATCTGGGCGCAAATGGATAAGGGCGTTGGTAAAGATATCCAGAGCACCAACTGTATTCTCAGCAATGCCGGTGCTATTGCTACCGGTGAAATACTTGCCTTCACTAATCCCCAGAATTACAGGGTCTTGTATGCAGGTAAATATATGTGGAATAGTGCTTTTACGTTTGTTTAGACAGGTATGAACCCCTTGTGCAGAGGTAATGCCGATTGATATTATAGCTTCGCTCTGCCATGCA
>JAUPVI010000092.1 GCA_030917105.1 Candidatus Babelota bacterium | reverse complement strand
GGTACGATCCGGTGCTTGCCGAGCTCATGATAGTAGTGTCAGAAATTGGTGAGACATGGTCGCCGAGTACCGCGCCAGATAAAATAGCCCCAAGCATAGGAAAAAGGCTTGGCACTTGTTCTAGTGGGACAGGAGTTTCTAGTGCCGCTAATCGTAAAAGCATTGGGACTGCGATAGGGATAATGATGCCAATAGTTCCCCATGATGATCCCATAGCAAAGGAAGTAATGCTCGATACTATAAAGAATAGAGCGGGCATGCTCCAGAGGGGCACGGTATGTGCAAGCAGGGTGGCAATGTAGTTGCCGGTGTGTAGTTCTTGATTAAGCATGTTGCCAAATGTCCAGCACAAGAAGAGGACAATCATTGCTGGTGCCATGAGCTCGACCCCTTTATACATTAAAGCTGGTACGCGTCGGAGGTCAAGTAGTCGGCGGGAATAGAGGTAACCGATGCTGGCAGTTAGTGAAACAACACTTCCCAACGCCAGGGAATAAGCTACTTTTGCCGTTCTAAGTGCATCGATGATGCCATTAGTTCCACCAAAAAGAGAAAAATTACCAGAAATGAGCAAACCGACCAGCGTGACGATCATGAAGAGAAATATTGGTGAGACAAAATCAAACAGAGTCGCACGAGGGTCGCAGTCGATATTATCTGTCATTGCAACTGATGGTTCGATGCCATCTTGAGTCATTTTTTCATGAGTGCGCATTGGGCCAAAGGAGATGCGTTTTGTTACAAGATACCAGGCGCTAATCATCAAGATGAATGAGTAAAAAATATAGGGAAGTAAGCCGAGATAGACAAGGAACGGATCGCCAATAATAACCGTTGATACAACAGGAGTTTCGGCAATGCCGGCTTGCTGAATTTGCCCCATGATAACGGCCACCCAGCTTGAGATTGGCATTAATACTGCCATTGGTGCGGCCATTGAATCGATCAGGAACGCAAGCTTTACTGGGGGTATTTTGAACTTGTCGGTGATAGGGCGCATGATGGAGCCAACTGTTAGCGTGCTGAAATAGTCGTCGAGAAAGAGCACCAAGGATAAGAACAGGCTTGCCTGTTCGACTTGTCGGGCATTCTTGAGCTTTCTTTGGATCATGTTGGCGTATGCTTGTGCGCAGCCAGTGTGGTCAAGAATGGCAACGATGATACCGAGATTTATAAGGAATAGGAATATCAGAATGGTTTGGCTTTCGCTGATGGTTGCCCAACTACCGAGCGCGGCGATATCGCTCGTGAGCCAGAATTTTCTCAATAGAAGCTCGATGCTTCCAGTTGGACTTGCATGTGCAGCAATGGCGGCTGCTAGACCAAGGCCAACAAAGAGTGACGTTACAATCCGATGAGTGATGATTCCCAGTGCAAGAACGACGAGCGGCGGGACAATAGAAAAAAATGTTGGTTCAATAGTGGTAATCATGAAGGGAAAAACCTATAAAAGCATCGTAAAAACAGTATTAGTTTGTTGGTGCATAATACTGTTTTTTTACCGATCGCACAATGATTTCTATCAAGGGACGAGTCGGTTTGGCTCTTTGCGGTAGGAGAATATGACCCCTTCTTCGATGTAGAGATCAAACCAGGTAAGAAGCTGCTCTTCGTAGGCCGGTGTAACGAAGAATTCAAGAATATCGCGTGCCCCGTCCATAGTCCGGTGGAACGCGATATTATCATGGCTTTTGAGGTGAGCGATCATAAGCCAAATCATGTGGCGATGAGCGTGAACGATATAATAGCTGCAATACATAGAATCATTTCGAATAAGTTATTTGTGCTGCGTACATTAGTGTTTTATAGGCAATCTTAGCTGTGATTTCGAGGGGGTTACGCAGCGAAGCGGCAAAGAAAGAATATTGTCAGTCTAAAGCAAGAAGCGAAAATGGAATAGCCGTTATTGTTAATTTTCTAGAGAGTGTTAAACTGGTTGCAGTTTTTTAGCTGCTTAAAAGGAATCTTATGAAGATAAAATCTATTTTATCAGGTTTAAGTCTCGTTCTATTTCTTAACGGTGGGCTTTTTCCTGCGTCTGGAGCAGCTGATGCTCAACTATATAACTGGAATTATTGGTCATATGAATTTGGTGCTGGCGTTGGCTATGTTAGCGCTACGATCCCAACTTACGAACGTTCTAGCAATCTTGCAGACTCTTCTGCTGAGGGGGTGGTGGGAAGTCTGCCGCCTGTGCAAATGAAGCCGAGCGCATTCCCCATGGGTGACTTTCGTTTGGGCGTCGAGAAAAGCTGGCATTTTGCTAAAAACCTAACGGCTACACTTGATTTTGCGCTTTTAACTCCGGCGGTTACTGTTGGTTATCTGGTTTCCCCGTGGGCACGTGTCTATGTGGGAGCCTACTGTCCGGTATTTCTTAATTCTCTGCGTATTTCTGATACTTTTACTGAGGAGAAAAGAGTTGACTCTGTTACTTATCGTCAGGCTGATGGTACAGAAATTACTAAGATATCTGGCGTAAGGCAGACCTTGCACTTGCAGCCGCAGTTTTCTTTCTTATCTCCGCGTTTTGGCGCAGACGTCTTTCTCTCTCCTCGCACGTTGCTCCGCCTGAATCTGTCCTGCGATTGGCTTAAAATCAGAGCTGAGCAGAACGTACAAGGCCGACCGGTCTGTCTTGACGGTGGGCGAGTCGTATGGCCGCAGCTTACTCTTTCGATTAAGAAGTTTTTTTAGGCGTCCTATTTAACTGGCACCACGGTCGGCTTTGCCGGTATTATTGCTGGAGCTTTTGGTAATGATGGTAGTGGGGTCGGTATTATTGGCGCGATTGGTGTTCCCGGTGTGATAGGCGCAGTTGGTGTCATTTGTGCTGGAGTTGTAGGCACAATTGGTGTAATTGGCTTGATTGGTTCGATAGGTTTTGCTAGCTCGATAGGCTTAATTGGTTCGATAGGCTTAATTGTCATTGGTGCAGGACTTACTGTCGGTGCCGCGATTACAGGGGAAATCGGTGCAGTTGGTGTCATTGGTTTAATTGGTTCGATAGGTTTTGCCAGTTCAAAAGGCTTGATTGGCTCAATAGGTTTAATTGGTGAAATTGGCGCTATCGGTGCAGTAGCTGTTATTGGAGCAGGGGTTGGCATTGGTACGACTGGTGTTGTAACTGGTGTTGTTGCAAGGGTGGTAGTCGACTGAGTTTCTGCTGTGATAGCAGGTTCTTCAGCGTTTAAATTATACGCGGTGGCTAATTCATTAAATCCACTTGTTTCCTCAGCTTTTGGTTGAGGTGTTGGATCCTCCGTTTTATTAACATGCCTTGTTGTCATGCGAGGGCGTGGTACATACGCAAGTGGCGCGCGGGCCCGGCGGCGTTGATGCTCAATTGTTCCGTCTTTAAGTGTTTGCAGGTATTGCTCTAAGGCGGTGATTGCTTCTTGGCAGTCGCTTAAGTGTTCTTGTGGGTCACTGAAGCGGGTAGCGCTCAATACCTTCATAAGCTTGCTTTTGACTGGCTTGCGGATTTGATCAAGGTTGTAGGGAAGTGATTCATCAAAGTCTGGAATGATCGATGTTTGTTCAATTTCCTCAGTTCGTTGCTTAAGCATATCGAGAAAGTCGTATGCCCGCATCAATTCTTCTGTTGTTTGCTTCAGCAGTGACTCGGTGTCACCATACTCCTGCACCATTTCAGTGCTGGCTTCTCCCATGGTGTTGTCCATAGCGAAGTGCCTGCACTGCGCATTTGGTGCGATTGGCAGGAGTATAGTGACGATTAAGAGGAGTAGGTTTTTGATATTCATCGAAATATTCCTTATTGGCTTGCTCTTTATTCATATTTCAGTATGAATTAATAATAACAGGGTTGTGGTTAGCAAAGTCAATGGTTTTTTCTTTTGAAATGGTATGTTTTTGTTTTCTCCTGTGGTATAGTTCCGACCTTTTAAGAGGAAAACTTATGAAAAAAATATTTTGTTCGCTGCCGGTGCAGTTGCTTGGCGCAATATTTGCTGCTTTTGTCTTGAATACATTTGTGTGCGACCAAACGGTACGAGTTTTCTTTACTGCAAGCTCGCTTATTAAAGAAGTGCTGGAGTTTTGTTTGCCTGCCGTTGTTTTCTTTTTTGTCGCCAGTGGCATTGGCGCTTTTGCCAAAAACTCCCTTACTATGATTTTGTTACTCCTTTCGATGGTTACCATTTCTAATGGACTGACTGGGTTGTATACGTATGGAGTTGGTATGTTTGCGGTGCAAGCATTGTCGAGCAATCAAGCACAGGGTTTTGCGGTGCAATCAAGTGAGTTAACTTCGTTTTATTCATTGCATTTGCCATTTTCTATTCCTTCTGACAAAGCAATGCTGGTGGCATTAGCGGTCGGGTGTCTGCTGACTTTTATCTCGCTTCCGTTGCTGACACAGTTTGTTGCAACGGGCAAACGGCTTATTGAGCGCGGGCTTGGGTTGTTTTTTATTCC
>JAUPVI010000091.1 GCA_030917105.1 Candidatus Babelota bacterium | reverse complement strand
CACGGAATAGTGTTTGATGCGTAGGTAGATTTTACAATAGTGTCAAAAGCCCAGGTACGGATGATATCATGTGCTTGTGGCCGCAGCGAAAACGGCAGTGTTAGGGCTGATGAATTGGCTTTGAGGCGAACGTTTTCGATGTTGATTTGCGGTGTCAGTGAGGAGATGTTCCAAGTGTCCATAACGTCAGTTTCCCCTTTGAGGTTGCTGCTGCCACAGGAGCATTTTTCGCCCGGAAAGGTTGTTTCTGTTGGGTCAATTGGCAAGCAATTTTCTGGCGCGGTTACGATTGCGGCACAATCAAGGCAGTGCCAGACGGGGAACGGAACGCCGTAAAAGCGTTGGCGGGAAATGCACCAGTCCCAACCTAAATTACTCACCCAATCCTTGTAGCGAGAATGCATAAACGTAGGAAACCAGGAGACTTTTTCTCCGTTTTCTAAAAAGAGTTCCTTGTTGTTCATGATACGCACAAACCATTGTGGGATAACTCGATATTCAATTGGTTGCTTGCAGCGTTCATGGATGTTTACTGCATGGACTAAGTGTTTTTCTTCAGTCAGTAGTCCGTATTCTTTAAGGGTAGCAATGATTGCTACACGTGCTTCAGTGGCGCGCAGACCAGTCATTGGGCCAGTGTGTTCTTGCCATATACCGCGCTCATCCATAACAGACTTGAGCGGGAGTTTGTGCCGCTCAAACCAAGTGATATCGGTTTGGTCACCAAAGGTGCAGCACATAACAAGGCCGGTTCCTTTATCGGGAAGTACATCGCCGTCTGCAATGCACGGGACTGAGGCGTTAAAGAATGGGGATGATAATGTTTGGCCAGCCAGATGAGTGTAGCGGCTGTCGTCGGGGTGATAGAGGACTGCGACGCAGGCAGGGAGCAATTCTGGACGGGTTGTGGCAACCGGGTAGGTACTGCCGCTTTTGTCAGTAAAGAGGATGGTGTTAAAGGTTGTTTTGCACTCTAGGCTGTCCAGCTCAGCTTGGGCTACTGAAGTTTGGCAGGTGGTGCAATAGAGTGCCGCAGTGGCGGTGCGGTAGGCTTGCTCTTTGCTTAGCATGTCTAGAAAGTTCTTTTGCGCTACTGTGCGGGCCATATCGGAAATAGTGGAGTAGGTGAAGCGCCAATCAATGGAGAGGCCAAGTTCTTGCCACAAGCCGGCAAAGGCTTCGTGGGCATGAGATACCTCTTCAAGACAGAGTTTAATGAATGCCGATCGCCCAACGACATGGGCTTTGGTTTTATGTTTTTTTTCTACGTAGCGCTCGGTTGGCAGGCCGTTGTCGTCAAACCCCATAGGATAGAAGACGTTGAAGCCACGCATCCGGCGGTAACGGGCCAAAAAGTCGGTGTGTGTGTAGGAAAAGACGTGGCCGATGTGCAAGTTGCCTGAAACGGTTGGCGGTGGTGTATCAATGCTGTATACCGGGCGAGATGTGTCTTCAGGATTAAACTGGTTAGTCCCGGCGTCTTGCCATATTTTTTTAATCTTTTCTTGTGCGGTCTTGGCGCAATACGTAATTTCCATGAAATACCCTGCTTGTTGCTATTTTTGAGATTTAAGCAGTTTACTTCTGATACGAGCAAAAAACCAGTTCTGCGATCCGTTTTTGCTGGGCGGCAATAATCTTAATGTTTGACGAAAAAACCGTAGTTTTCTACGCTGCATGCCTTGTCTAACCTTTTTAGTGAGTGATTTCTCATGAATAGTACGTATATGTATGCTTTTATAAAACAGGTTGCGGTTCTGTTTCCGACTTTTATTCTGCTTTTTACCGTGCGTGGTTTTTTCCAAGCATTGGCTGCTCATTGTGTTGGCGATGATACTCCAGAAGAGAACGGCTTTCTCTCTCTCAACCCGCTCGCGCATATTGATATTGTTGGAACATTAATGCTTTCAACTATTTTTGCGGTGCTGTATAAACTCGAATCTTCAGGCGGTGGTTTCTTAGGTATGGCACTTATTTTATTGTCCATTTTTATTGGTGTGCGCCCGTACCATCCTGTGCTCTACGACGCTCGTAACTTTCGCTGGCACAAGCTAGGGATTGTGATCACAACATTGGCAACTACGGTTAGTTACCTAGTGTTGGCGCTGATTGCTATGTACGCATGGGTATGGGGACAGTATTTCTTATCAGCTGCGCCAGGAGCGGCTCAGGTTGTTCGTCAAATTTCTGACTCAATAATTGAGTGGTCCACTATTTGGGCAGTTATTTCACTCATACCAGTGCCACCGTTTGATGCAGGCGCCTTGTTGCCGGTCATTTTTGGTGAAGCTGGTCAGGAAATGTACGATGTATTGGAGCAGTACGCGTTGTTTATTTTTATAGGGTTATTTTTTATACCAGGGCTCAAAGACATCTTTTTACAGGGGATTGGCTTTGTTCATTTCTACTTATATCAAGGACTTGCGTACTTGGTGGTGCTGCCATAAATGGGTATAAGGGAAATGAGATTGTTGTTAATGACGCGTGACTACGCGTCATTGCGAGGAACAACGTGACGAAGCAATACAGTTAACTGTATTCTTGGATTGCGACGGCATTCGCCGTTTGTAGAGCTTTAACCATGTGGGTAAGATACGTTTACTATGCATGAAGAGGCAAGTTGTGATGGTTGAATTCAGAGGTATGGTATGATTAAAAAGTTAATGACCGGCGCCGATCAGGTATTGCCGCTTGGTGGATTGGAAAAAAAGTTAGCAACGGGCAAACCGTTATGCGTTAAATTCGGTGCTGATCCAACAGCGCCAGATATTCATCTGGGGCATGTGGTCGTTTTATCAAAACTGCGCCAATTTCAAGATGCGGGGCATGTTATTCGGTTTATTATTGGTGATTTTACGGCACGCATCGGTGACCCAACTGGTAAGTCAAAAGCACGGCCGCCTCTAGAGCCTCAAGAAATTGCGCTTAATGCAAAAACTTACCTCGAGCAAGTAACGCGAGTCCTTGATCCGGCAAAGCTTGAGGTTGTGTATAACTCCCAGTGGCTTGAGCCAATCACGTTATCAAGCTTTATTCGTATTGCGGGTAAGGTGACGCTGGCAAGACTTATGGAGCGGGATGATTTTTCAAATCGCTTTGCTTCTGGTTCTACTATCAGTTTTCATGAACTTTTCTACCCGATCTTGCAAGGATATGATTCGGTTCATTTGAAGAGCGATATTGAGCTTGGTGGGACGGATCAAACCTTTAATCTTTTGATGGGTCGCTTTTTGCAGGAACAGTACGGACAAGAGCCGCAAGTTATCATGACGATGCCACTCCTTGAAGGTTTGGATGGCGTGCAAAAAATGTCCAAAAGTTATGGCAATTACATTGGCCTTGCGGAGTCACCGGTATCAGCCTATGGGAAACTTATGTCTATCTCCGATGAACTTATGTGGCGTTATTGGTTGCTGTTGAGCGGTAAGGGTAGTGAAGAAATTGAAGAAATGCGTTCCCATGTACAAGAGGGGGTACTTCATCCTTTGGCTTGCAAAAAAATGCTGGCGCACTGGATTGTGAGTCGCTACTGGTCTCCTGCTGGAGCCGAAGAAGGGCAAAGCTCTTTCGAAGCACTTTCTCAGCAGAAAGACTACTCGCAGGTACAGGAGTTTCGTTTGGGGACTGATGTAGCCAGTACCCTATGGATTGTTGATTTGCTTAGAGCATTGAGTGCTGTAAGTAGTTCATCTGAGGCGCGACGCCTCATTGAGGCTGGCGCGGTGCTTCTTGATGGCGCCAAGGTGACTGATCCTAAAGCTACAGTTACGTGGCGGGAAGGAATGGTTGTCAAAGTGGGTAAGCATCGTCTTTACAAACTTGCATAGTAGCAGACCGCGCATGGTATAGGATTCCGACTTGCAGCAGTCGTTGACTCTGTTTATGTTCTTTCATTAGCCTCCACTGAGGATTTTTGTGAGCTCTATCTTTGACTTGGGTTGCGGAAGTGCTTCAACTACCTGTAGAGCATTCTTTATGACAGGTGTAGATTTTTGAATATAGCCTCCGGATTCTCTCGCGCTTATAGTGGTTTGTCGCTCGACGTAATGCAAGCCTCCGCGAGCCCTTGCTTTTGCAAGTATCTGTTCCTCTCGTGTGGAAGGCCAGGTGGGATACCAGTTCTTCAATCTAGCCTCTATTACTTCTGCATCGTCCGGAATTGCCGTATCGTCCGGAGAGGCTGAGTCATGGCGTGCTTGCCTGAAGCGCTTGAGATCCTGGTGTTCAGCTTCGAAACGCTTCCTGACTGTCTCTTTCTCCTCGTCATGGTACTGGGCCATACATTGCGCCTGCTTTGCTTTTCTAGCAGCGTATACATCGGAAAGGCTTCTGACGATGCTAATCATAGCTTGGAAAGAAATCTCTATGTTATTTGCCTCTGCTTTGGCACAAAGAGCGATTGCAAACCCCAGCGGTGTGTATTCCAGCAGAAGTTTCGATGAA
>JAUPVI010000005.1 GCA_030917105.1 Candidatus Babelota bacterium | reverse complement strand
TATATTAATCCACCAAGGAAGGTTGTAATGTTAGAATCAAGGATCACAGTCGTTGCACCATTGAACCCACCTTCAACTGCTTGACGGAATGAAACTCCTTGCTTTAAGTCTTCACGAATACCTTCGTAGATAAGAATAGAAGAGTCAATCGCCATACCAATTGTCAACACCATTCCCGCGATACCAGGCAATGTAAGCGTTGATTCAAAATAGGAAAGGAACAACATAATCAAGAACATATTGTAAGCAAGTGCCAACGTAGCCAAAAGGCCCAACAAGCGATAGTAAAATACGCTGAACAACAAGACTAACAATAAGCCAACAAGGCAAGCCAAAAGTCCGCGATCAATTGAATCTTGTCCGAGTGACGCTCCAACGCGATTTTCTTGTTCGAAATTGAGCGGAGCCATCAACGAACCGGAGCGAAGTACCAATGCCAGATCACGAGCTTCTTCAGCGCTGTACTGGCCAGTAATGTAGCCGCTTGAGCCGATAGCGCCTTCGATGCTCGGTGCGCTGTACATAACATCGTCAATCACGATACCAAGTTGACGGCCGATATTGTCACCAGTCAAACGCTTAAATTGAGATGCACCGCTGCTATCAAGAGAAAAATCTACTTTCATGCGACCCATTTCATTGTAGCCTACACGAGCATCAACAATATGATCACCAGTTACATCAGGATAGGCTGAGACCAAGTACCAGCCGCCTTCATCACCTTTGCGGCCAGGAATAACCATTTTATCGCTTGGCAAATCGCCATCAAAGTCATCAAGAAGCGCATCTTTGCTGCCTGCCGTCTTTTGCACAATCTTAAACTCAAGCATCGCTGTTTGCGTAATCAACGCTTTTACGCGAGCCGGGTCATTCACGCCAGGAAGCTGTACTACAATTTGATGATCACCATGACGCTGTACAATAAGACCAGCTACGCCAAAACCGTTCAAACGGTTGCTCAATACGCTTACGGCTTGATCAACCACGGAGTTACGCATTGTTTGCTCTTCGGCGGTGTTCAAACCGATAATTACCGCTGCATCTGCTTGCGTTACGGTGTTGCCAGGGTTGTGTTTTTTTACAAGATAGAAGCATTCATTCGCTGCAGTGTCATTCTCGAATACATAATGAAGCTTGCCACCCTCAAGACGAGACTTGATAGGACTATGCTTCAATTCTTTCTCAAACAACGCTTCAAGATCACGCTGCTCTCTGCCAAGTTTATTTTCTATCGCTTTTTCTACGCCAACACTTAACACAAAATAGGTGCCGCCTTGAAGATCAATACCAAGCTTGATTCGAGGCATATAAAGAGATTTGAAAAATGTCTTGAAATCACCGCGCATCAGAGAGGCATAGCGCGACTGACCGGTTTCAGTAGTACGAATTGAGACGAGGAAATAGGTGCCAACAACAGCAGCTAAAACCCAGGCCATGAATTTAGATACAATCAAACGACTCAAACTGGTATTCATACTATCTCCTTGTGTGATTATTTGTACAAACTCGTGCAACGAAAATTTACTCCGTTCTACAGCAGCGCATTTGTACACAAAAAATACTGAATTGCCCAGAGTCTACAAAATTATTTTTTATATGCAAACGAGGAAGGTGGAAAAAGAGAATTTTTAGCAGGAAATAGGCATAAAAAAGTTTACCGTCTCTCTTATGTCAGAGCTATAGCGGACAACTTTTGCTTAACTTCATTTGTCAGGCCTTTAAAAAAGTTGGTCTGCTAGCTGAAGCTTCTTTACGGCGTACCTTGCGGCGTCGTAAAGGCGAAAGCTGGTGCCGAGAGTCGGACTCGAACCGACATGAGTAACCTCGCTGCCCCCTTAAAGCAGTGCGTCTACCAATTTCGCCATCTCGGCATGTATGTCAAATAAAACGAGGCGTGAATGTAGCAGACAACACAAGGGATTGCAAATTTTCTGTACAAAAAAACCATCAGTCTTATTTTTTATGTTCAGGATTTTTTGATAGCACTCCATCGAGCGGCGTCTCTGGCTCTTTTTTCTCTATGCCACGACCCGCAGCCGCACCAGAACGTCTCTGCCTCACTTCTTTCCCCTGCCACCAGGCAGTGGTTTTAGAGATAACACGACGCACCGCTGCATACGACTTCCAAGAAAACCGCTTAAAGAGCTCAAACCAGCTTAGTTCTCGATCGTTGCGTTCATATGCGCGGGTAATCTCTTCTTTTATTCGCTCCTTAGTGTCCAGCTGCATAATACGCTCAGCTTCCATGCGATCCAAAAGAGTCTCTTTCATATCAATAATCTCGCGTTGAGCTATCAATTCCTGCACTTTTTCATACGATTGATTTCGCTCATGCTTAATGCGCTCCAACACCGGATCACTCTCCGTGCTGCTTGTTGAAACATCAGGTAATTTCAACGGGTCCTCAGCGCCAATAACATGCCCAAACCAATCACGGGCTCCGGCCCAAAAGCAATACAACATATCCGTAACCGGGGCGCATACATCAGAAATCATTCCGTAAACAGCCGAAATAATATCATAAGGCACCTCAAAAACTGTCCCTTGCACCATACTTTGCATAGAATTTGAGGTTATGCTTCGTTTTTTAGTTTTTTTTTTAATCTCCTCGTCAGAGGCATCATCAAACCCATCCTCAGCATCTTGAGGAGGAGTCGCAGGATTCTTATCTGCAGCTGAAGTATCAACGCCGACTTCCTTTTCTACCTTTGACTCAACGATAGGCGGAAGCTTCTTAATAATGGCAGACAAATCAATTTGTTTTTTGCTCAAATTATCAAGGATGCCCTTAACTGCCGCTATTTGCTTCTTGGCGACATCCAACGCATCGTCAACAGCCTTTGCCTGGCCAGAATTGCCCACAATTGATGTTTGTGCTGCTACAACCTTTTGAGACTCAGCTTGGATGTCTTTGTATATACTTGCTGCTACTGCCGGCTCAAGCACTGCATTCAATTCATTCCGTTTTGAGCTTATTCTTACTACCGAATCCCCAAGCCCAAGAACATAATCAGATAAGGCCTTAATAGCATCAAGTAAAAATTTTTCTTTCGCCTGAAGCGCTTTCATTTCAGTTTCAAGCTTATCAATAAGTGTAGACTGCTCGATAATCAATGCGCTCGCAGAAGTATCAGCTACCGTCTTTGAGTGGATATCAGCAGCTATATGATCTTTTGCTTCCCGCAACTGCTCAGATGCATCGCCTTTGGTCAATCCAGAGGCGTCATACACAGAGTCCAATTCAGCGTCAAAGCTTAAATACGTATCAAGGCGGTCAGACTTCATTTTTTCTAATGCGGTCAAAGCTTCTTGCGCTTTTGACTCATCATCCGCAGACTTTTCATACATATCTTTCTGCTCGACAGCTCCTTGGACAGTGGACGGTGCAAATAACGGCGCAGCATCAATCGATTGCACCTTTATATCTTCTGGCTCTGCTTTTTTATCTTCAGTAGCTGGTGCGGCAGGGGGAGTTGCCGGAGCAGGAGTAGCTGTTGATCCAGAAGACACAGTCGCAGTTGCCGTACCATGCACTACTGATGCTGGTGGCCCTGCGGTAATTGAAGGAGTAAGGACTGGTAGCAAAGTCGGAGAAGCACTTGAAGTAGCTGAATCCACCACAGACGCAGGACTTACTGTTTCTGCAGGGCTTGCCGATGCTATCGGCATCAGGGAAGGCGTAGAAGAAGTTGCCGCTGCTGGCAACGTAGCACTAGGTGGCACTGGAAATGCCGTTGCCCCTCTCACCTCTGCCGACACAACACTGGCTAATCCAGCAACCAAAACCATCAACATGACGTTCATACGTTCTCCAAGCTTTACTTCGTTATTTTATTTAGATGCTTCGGGCGCAGGCCCTTTTACTACAACTGGTTTTGATTCATGCCCTACAAAAAGATTTTGAATGGGGGATAAAACCCAATTTCTTACCACTTCACCAGCATGCGACAAAGCATGCATTAACGGATACGTAAACTGACCAAACGATGAGGTACTCGCAGCAGATTTTGCCTCAGCAGTAGCTTTTTCAAGTTTTTCAACGCGAGCAGCAAGCAATGATAACTCACTCTTCACTTTATCGACTACTGTTTTTAAAGCGTCCATATCTTTCGTTAGTTTGTCGGTATCTACCGCAGGTTCGGAGCTTTTTTCATCAAGTACTACCGGCATAGATTCTTTTATAACAACTGGCTTTTCACCATCATCGTTGCCATCTACTTCATCGTCAGTTTCCTTATCATCCACCACCTTGCCAAGATCTTTTGTCGACTCATTAATTTTATCAAGCTCTTTAGACACTTCCGCTAATGGATCCAATTTTTCTACTTTGGGCATAGGTGCGAGTGCTTCTGTCTCTGGCTTAATAGTATTTTTGCTCAAGCTTGCATCAAGCGCTGCTAACTTCGCTTTATTTTCTGTAGAAATAGCAGGAGGCCCCGCTACAACAGCAGGCTTGGCCTCTGGCTTTACGACAGCTAGCGCCGGCAGATCATTTTTAACAATTGGCTTGGCAGCATTAGCATCCTGTTGCTCTGGTTGCTGCGACAGTGATTTTGTGGCAAGAGCTGGAGCCGGTGCCGGCAACACTGGAGCTACAACAGGTGCTGGTTTCACTACGGCAGGAGCTGGTTTTGCTGCTTGTGCAAAAAGATCCTCACCCACGCTAGCTGCTGCTGGCGTCGATGGAGTCACTGGTAACGAAACTGCTGCCGGTTTTGAAATTGCAACTGGAGCTGACGCAGGAGAAATCGGTGTGGAAGTTACTGGCGGAACTACGACTGGTACCGCTTTTGAGTCAAGGGGAGAATTCGCTACAACCGCTACCGGATCCGGCTGCAGGGCAATATCTTTATTATTTTGTAGAAAAAGATCGGCACCCATACCAGAAAGAGCCGAAGATTGCGCAGAAGATTGGGCTTCTTGCCCAGATAATTGCGAAGATATAACAGCACAGACAATAAAAAGCGCAAATCGCACCGCAAGATTTATTAACATCATAATGGTCTCCAGATATCGTAATTTAACCTAATAGCCGAGACATTAACGCTACCGCACCTATAAATGCAATCTTTTTATCTATTTTGCTGCCACTGGCGGCGTTGCTGGAGCGGCTATCGGTGGCGTGACTGGCGTCGATGATAGCATAGGAGGCGTTACCGGCGCATTTGATGGCGGCGTACTTGGCACTAGCGCGGTGCTTGCTGGTGACGTTACTGGAGCTGGCGCGTCATTTGGTACTGATGCTTCTTTTTTTGCGCTATCTCCAACCTCATCTTGGGCATCATCTTCTTCTAGCTGAGGCTGCGGGCGGCGACGACGCGCCTTGACTGCTGGCGCTGGTTTCTGCCAAAAGCTCATAGCCCAATCGATGGGGGCCCACAATAATTGACTCAGGTTGTTCATAACCAGGCCAGGAAATTCCATCACCAATTCAGTCCAAGACTTCGCAGTTTTAATTGGCTTACGGCGACGCTTTATCGGCGCTTCTTCTGCTTCCTCCGCCGTCTCCTGCGTAACAGTTTCCAGAACATCCGGCTTTTCTTTTTTACTTAAACGCAACGTACGGTGTGAAACAACAAGACCGCGTTGCTCAAGCGCCTCTACTTGCTTATTAACTTGCTCAATTTGTTTTTCGATAGTAGCAATAACACTCTTAAAATCAGCGAAAAGTGTTTCATCCAAATATTTTTTGATAGAGGCTACTTTATCACCAAAACCTTGAATGACGTAATAAGCATCGCATGCCTTTTGGTCATCAACCATCCACCACATATCATTTAGTTTCTTAGTGCTTTGTACGGCCACATCACTCGCATCCTTGATCTGCTTATCAACCGCTTTGAGCCGATCAGTAATTGAAGTATCAAGCTCGGCAATAGACTTCATATCAAGATTGAATTGTTCAAAATCACGATCAAGTCGTTTAACATCTTGCTCAATCGCCTCTATTTGAACGTCATAGAAATTAATTGGCGCGTCATCGCTTTCGCTACGCTTGCGCGCTTGCGCAATACGACGATCTTTCTCTGCCTGCGCATCTGCCTTGAGATCAGTAATCAGTGTGCCTAATTTGCCTCGACCAAATCCTTTGGCACCGTAAAAGTCATTTACTCTTTTATCAATTTTTTCAAATTCGCTAAAGAACTGCGTGCGAGACTTTTTAACTGCCTGTGCATCTTTTTGTATTTGCTCATTAACAATTTGTGCTTCTTTAATCCAGGCCCGTTTTTTTACCCAGTTACCTCGTTCTCCCGGCGCAAGCTGAACCGGTTGCGCAGTCGAGGCGCAACCGATATCAGAAAAAGTACCAAACGCGAGAAGAAAAAATAATATATTCATCATCGCTGTATGTATTCCTCAATGAATAATAACCTTACAGAGTACGACCAAGTTCGCGCAGCTCTTGAAAGATACTGTCAATAACATCTTGTGCATCGACCGAGGTAAACGACCACTGCACACCTTTGTCAACGCGCGTCAGTACTGATTGATCACATTTAATATCAATAATATCAATACGGACCACATTCATCATCGGGTGAACAAAGGATGGCGCACGTACAACCCCGGCACGACCGAGTACACTGTACGCTATATTGTTATCGCCAAGGAAGGATATCATTACTTTTTTTTGCCATACCATATTGTGATACCCGGTATGGTCTTTGTGAATTGCCATTAACAAGCTTTCTCTTCCTTTTGGGTACACACACTGTAAAGGTGTGGTATGGGGAACCCCTTTCTCAGAAAAAGTAGCCAAAATACCTATCGCTTTTTCACTCTTCAACAACGCATATAAATCGTCTGGAATTTTTACTCCAACATGTTTTGCCATTCAGCTATCCTCACTATACTTTTTGTATTTTGTTCATGTTTTGTCTTATTGGCCGCGCGCAATTCTGGTGGTCCCCTTCTAAGCCACCACACAATTGTACGACTACTTCGTTCTCAAAAATTTGTCCCTTTGGTGTCAAACGTAAATGTGTTTGAGAGGCCTCAAGGTACCCATCACCTACCAACCGCTGCCAGATCTCACGCAACACCTGAGACTGAAACAGGGGACATAAGTATACCATACGATGCAAGCCCACCCCTTCTCGCTGACGCAGACCGAGCATCAATTCCTCCAATACCTGCTGCTCGTGGGTCAATCGCTCGCATGAGCCATACCACAAAAGTGGATCGGCAGTCGGCAATACGAAATGCTTCAGATATCCCGTTAATTTTTTTTTATTCACACAACGGTACAAACCATCATAGGAGGCCGCGCCAATCCCAAACCCATAGTACGGAATTTGGTTCCAATACCCACGGTTATGCTTACTTTCAAACCCCGACAAGGCAAAATTAGAAATTTCATACTGCGCCAAACCAGCCTGCGCATACCGGGCCACCGTCCAAGCATACTGAGAAAGAACCGCTTCATCCTGTGGAATAGTTATAGTCCCTGCCTTAACCCCATGATACAGCGGAGTGTTTTCATGAATAGTTAAAAAATAAAGCGAGGCATGCTTAAGCGGCCAGGAAATGGTCGTTTCCACTGTTTCCTGCCAACAAGCATCATCTACCCCTGGCAAGCCAATAATGCAATCGGCCGAAAGATTTTGAATATAATGCGGTGCTCGCTCAAAAAATTCTAGCACCTCCGCCTTTTTCTGCGGACGGTTCAATTTTGCCAAAATAGCATCATCGAGTACCTGTACCCCGACGCTCAGCCGATTAATGCCCACATCGCACCAGGTTTCAAAATGCTCAGCAGTCTGCCCACCCGGATTAACCTCCAGGGAAATCTCTTCGACCCCAGAAAGATCAAAAAGGCTTCGTAATAAGGTAAAAAGCTCTTTAAGCAATGGCAACGGATAAAGGCTGGGCGTTCCCCCGCCTAAAAAGATTGTCTTAATGGGCGCCCCCAACGTATGCGGCCGACTGGCTACAAAAGAGCGAATCTCGTTGCAGAGGGCTTCGTGGTACTGCCTAGCAAAGCCATGGTGATCCTGCATTGCGACAAAGTCACAGTAGTGACATTTGGCTGCGCAGAACGGCCAATGGATATAGAGCATGAGAGGGGTAACGTGGGCAAAAGGATGAGGCATGCGTGCGTGAAACCAGGTTAAAATAGAATAGGGAGAGATTGCAGTATAGTTCATTATCGGTTCCTTGGCGAACAGCGGTCTCCAGTGTATTATGGGCCCTCTTCCATCAATTTCAAGGCCATCACCCTTTAAAACAATTTGGTTCATATGCATAATACACCAACCCAGACGCCCACTGAACGCTTATTCCACGACATTATACAGGGCAAGCCGCTTGCTAATATCGCGCAAGCAGCAGCCCTCATTCCAGCCAACAATATTGCCGACGCAGAGGCCTTTGTGACCATTACACTCGCTAAAGCGCACGCCCTGAAGCAGAACATTCTGTCCATTGCCCCTGAAGCACGAACCTATGCCAATACGGTGGCTGCCTATGACAAAATGATGGGAATTGTCAGCATAACTCGTAGTATCACAGAGACCGTAGAGGCGATCGGCAGCGACGTTGAGCATCGCCATGAACCAAACAGCAGAATACAAAAAGAATACGTTACCTTGGATCGACGCTTCTTACTCGATCTTAGCGACAATGGCCTGTACCGAGCATTTTGTGAATACCGCGACAATGGCATGGCACACGAAACCCTCAGCGATGAACAAACGTACTTTTTTACAGAAGTACTGAACGAATTTCTTCGTACAGGATACAGTAAAGATGCCATCGAATTTAGCCAGGTTACTGGCCTCATAAAAATGTTCTCTGAAGCAGAAATCACTTTTAGCGGAAATATTAATAAAGACACAAGTTTTGTTGCCTTTGAAGCTGAAAAATTAACTGGCGTAAATCCTGAATTTATCGCCGCGCAAACACGAGATGATCAAGGCCGAGTGATTTTGCACTGCAATTACCCCACTGCCAATGCAGTACTTCCTCATTGCAGCAATCCAGTAGTCAGAAAAACACTGGCGACAGCCAACGGGCTCAGAGCGTACCCGCAAAATGTGGGGCCTTTGCAAAAAATGCTTGCCTACAAACAAAAACTAGCAAAAACACTTGGCTTTAAAGATGCTGCTTCTTATGAATTGTCGCCATACATGATCAAGACACCAGCGGCTGCACATGCCTTTTTACAAACACTCAAAGCTGCAGCACAAACTCTCGCGTGCAACGACATCAAAACGTATCTCACAACAGCACCTGATGATGTCGTGCTCATTGATGGGAAACTACAATCGTGGGATGCTTCCTACGTAGAAACCACCTATAAAAAATCACGGTTCAATATCGATCAGCGCATCATTGCCGAATACTTTCCCGTCAATAAAACGGTATCTGGTATTTTTGCAATTTATGAAAAATTTATGGGCATATCCTTTGATTACCATGCCACAGTGGACGGTGCGTGGGATCGCTCTGTCAGTGGCATTACAGTGTATACCAAAGATCGATCGCAGATTCTTGGCTACATACTCCTTGATTTATTCCCTCGTCCTAAAAAATATTCACACGCCTGTTGCGC
This sequence comes from Candidatus Babelota bacterium, assembly GCA_030917105.1. Lineage (GTDB taxonomy): Bacteria > Babelota > Babeliae > Babelales > JAUPTZ01 > JAUPTZ01. Next base: position 8,810 of record JAUPVI010000005.1, on the reverse strand, counting down.
TGGCATACTGCCTCGTGTAGGCACTGCACCAGCCGCATGTATTGTGATTGCCAACTTCCCACAACCGCAGGGAGATATTCCCGGCTTGCTCCTGCACTCAGATGTAACCACATTTTTCCATGAATTCGGACATGCCATACACTATGTTCTCGGATACACAAAGCACCTGCAGACCAGTGGCTACAACGTAAAACTTGATTTTGTTGAGCTCCCCTCGCAAATACTTGAAGCTTGGATGTGGGATAAAGAAATGCTTCGGCTCGTGAGCAGTCATTACAAGACCGGAGAACCTCTTTCAGACGAAATCATCGACAACATGATTGAAGCGCACAAAATAGGCAAAGGCATGTTTGAAGCAGACCAAACATATAAGTCCCTGCTGTCCTTGTACTATTACGAAGCTCCCACCCCAGTCGACCTGGATGGCCTGCAAAAAAAAGCTTATTTAAACGCGATAAGTGGCATTGATCCCAATCCAGAGAGCAAAATGTATGCCGCATTTGGCCACTTGGCTGGCTACGGATCTGGCTATTATGGCTACTCCCTCTCGCGGGCCTATGCTCATGACGTATTTACGCGCATTAAGGAATATGGGCTTCTCAATGAAGAAATCGGGGCACGATTTGTAGAATGCATCCTAAAGCCAGGAGGCAGTAAAGATCCCAATGAGCTCTTGCAAGACTTTTTGAGACGCCCAGCTTCGAGCGAAGCATACATTGCCTGGCTAGCCGCAACACGGGAGTAAATGTCTCAAAATACTGGTAAATTAGTGCCCATCTCTATAAAACATGCTTCGGTAGATACAGTTCTCGAGCACAGCGGGGCGCTCTATCCAATTGAAGTAAAAATGAAAGCAAATCTCACCAGTAAAGATGCGTCCGAATTCAAGGCCTTTAGAGATTGTTATGAGGGTACAATACCAGTAAAAACTGCTTTAATTATCTATACAGACGCTGAATGTTACTGGTTTGATAAAAAAATACAATAGCACTGCCATGGAATGCGGTGTGTCAGTAAAAATTATGCGCTATATAATCAGCTCCTGAAGAAGCTTTCTACCAGCTTCATTAAGCCGTTGATCACACAACAAATACTCGGCAATCGTAACTTCTTTATCTTCAGCCCACATCTCAGCAATAACCTCTCCCCACTGGGCCGTTACTTCAGTCGATGACAACACCCCTGCCTGATTCACAATTTCAATAAGCAGGAAGTGGTAGTAGGCTTGCTTAGCTTTTTCGTACCATTCTATAACAACTGGCTCAGCCCATTGAAAATGCCCTTTTTTATACCCCTCCTCCCAGACTAATTTACGCAGAGCATGCCTCTTACCATAGATACTGTTAACGATATCTATGCATTCCTTAGCTATTTCAATACCAAATTCGCTTGATGGGGCCTTATAAAGGTTTTGGCGAATGCGATCTGCAATTTCAGCCCACTTCGCCTCCCCAGCTATTCTATCTTCCTCTGTAAATCGAGACTTGAGCTCTTTGGTAAACTCAGCATATTCTTTTAGTTGGCGTTCATTCATCACTTCCCCGACCCAGCTTTTCTTCAATTCATTTGTCATATTATAGACCTCTATTAATTTGATGATTGTTTCCCACGCAACTGTTGTACCGCCACCCAGCTCAGCAAGGACATTCTTTAATGTGGTACTCGCATCAATAAGCGATTGTGCTTTTTTCTCCAAAAAGCGTTGCTGCAACGTCAATTGCTCAGCCACGCCAAGCTTGTTATCGACAATCTTCTTGATGTGTGTTAACCCAAACCCAAACGATTTCAATGCCAAGATTTGCTGTAATCTCATCAAATCAGGTCGGTGTATACCCGATATCCGTTATCCAATCGCATACTTGGCTTCAATAACCCAATTGACTCGTAGTGATACAAGGTTTTTACCGATACCTGGGTTAATCTACTTAATTTTTTTACATACCATTGTGCCATCCTCGCCTCTCCTTATAGCAACCACTTTCTTTCATGGAAGCTCTCGCGCCTTGAACACCATAATAAAGGTTTCCCTAGGGCCAAGGTCAAGAAGATTTTTCCCACGCGCCCCTTCCCAAAATTTGCCACTGTGATACCATGCTCGACCTATGAACATGCAAATAGACAACCAACACACATCGTTTTTGACGCAACTAAATGACGCCCAACGGGATGCCGTAACCGCACCGCTGGGAGTACAAATGATTATCGCTGGAGCAGGATCAGGCAAAACCCGCGTTATCGCCTCACGTATCGCCTATCTTTTAAGCCACTATCAAGTTCCCGCATCAGCGGTCGTTGCCCTTACCTTTACCAATAAAGCCGGCAGCGAGATGAAAGAGCGAATAAAGAGCTATTTACCACATGTTGCGCTTCCTTTCGTGGGAACCTTCCACTCGTATTGCGTTCGACTACTCCGCCATTACAGCAGTCTTCTGCCATTCAGTAACTTTTCGATCTTAGACACCGAAGACCAGCGTGCCATGCTCAAAAAAATCATGGAGGCTCATGGCGTTGAAAAGCATATAACTCCTTCCAAAATGCAGGGGCTTATATCGCTGAGCAAGAACCACTTACCGGGCAAACAGCCCGTAGACATTCCAACAGCACCGTTCTTCAATGAAGTTCTTGCCGCTTATGAAAAAGAAAAATCACGCTCACATGCGTATGATTTTGATGACTTACTTATCGTTACACTCGATCTTTTAAAGAAAAATCCGTCAGTAACCACACATTTGCAAAGCAATATTCGCCACTTGCTCGTAGATGAGTATCAAGACACCAACCAGATTCAGCATGAACTTCTTCGCTGTCTTGCCTTTAATCAGGAAAAAAAAATGGTGCTTGAGTCCATTTGCGCAGTGGGAGACCAAGACCAGTCAATTTATTCCTGGCGGGGCGCCCAAGCAGACAACATGCAACGTTTTTGTGATGATTTTGCCCCAGTACGCATTACCACCATTGAGCAAAATTATCGCTCAGTAAAACCGATTCTTGATGCTGCAAACAATGTTATAATGCATAATCGTGGTCGTATCGAAAAAAAACTCTGGTCGGCTAAGATAGCATCTGATCGATTATTAAGCGTCTACTGTCAAAATGGTGGGCAAGAAGCTAATACCATCGCACAGACAATCCAAATTGCTAAGCAAAAGATACCGCTCAACAACGTCGCCATTTTATACCGTACCCATCATCAGTCACGCAGCATAGAAGAAGCATTCATGTTAACCGGCATTGCATACACCATCATTGGCGGTATCCGGTTTTACGAGCGTAAGGAAGTAAAAGATCTTTTGGGCTATTTAAAGCTACTTGTGAACCGCTTTGACCGCCCAAGTTTTTTACGTGTTGTTAACACACCTACTCGTGGTATTGGTGACAAGTGCATAGAGCTTGCCCTTGCAACCTGGGAACAACACCCTTCTCTCAACAGTTTAGAGCTTCTCACGACAGTAAAAGATGATCAAGAAAATGGCCTTAACAAGACACAACGCGCAGGCTTTGTGCAACTCCATAGCCTCTTATCATTCAATCACACAACAACTGCCGCAAGCACATTGCTGGATAAAATCGTGCATGCAACCGACTACATGGGCTACCTGCGCAAAAATTATACCGACCAAGAACTAACTTCCAAGTTAGAAAACGTGCAAGAGTTACTCTCGGCGATTCGCAATTTTGAACAGGAACACCCAAGCGCCACGCTACCAGAGTTTCTTGAACATGTAATGTTAATGCAAGAGCAAGAAAACTCAGACGACAAAACACCAAAACAACAAGTAAAAATGATGACGCTTCACAGCGCCAAGGGGCTTGAATTTGATTTTGTAGTACTCTGCGGGATGGAAGAACAGCTCTTTCCAAGCGCGCGCGCTCTCTATTCAAATAACGACATGGAAGAAGAGCGACGGCTCATGTATGTAGGCCTCACGCGTGCTCGAGAGTATGTACTCCTCACGCACAGTGAAATGCGTACAACCTACGGAACTTCCACACACCAAGAAGTTTCTCGTTTTGTTAGCGAAATTCCAGCCACGCTACTTACAGTGCATGACACCCGACAAGAATCACCATTTGCTCGCACGCAACGATTGTCACAGTGGCTTGGCCTAACCCCACCAGCCGCAAGCGTACAAACATACGGAAAAACGACTGTTAATATCCCAACCTCCTCATTCAAGCCACGCCCAGGATTAGCACTTCGCACCGTGCCTGTGCATAAGCCAAAATCACCTACGGCACAGCCGATTACTATGCGCAGCCCTTGGCTTGTTCGCATGCCAGTTCGTCATGAAACGTTTGGCATTGGGCTCATTCAAGAAATAGAATTCAAAGGAAATGATGAATATTTCTTAACTATCTCGTTCAAAAGCGGCGTAAAAAAGCTTTCTTCACGCTTCGTGACACGAAGCTGATACGTCGGGATTACAGGCTGCCACGCTCAATGCGGTCATAAACTCGCTCAAAAACGATCGCTTTTCCCTCATGGAGTCTACAGTAGGTACAAATTTACGTACAAGCGGCTCCCCTTGATGTGACAACGGGCCATCATCAGCAGCCATTGCCTCTACATCACTTTGCCAATCCCATACAATGTTAGCCCCCAGTTGCGTACCATTCGGTAACCGTACCCCATATGATGGTGCCACAAAGAGCCCATGCTCTGTAGACAATAATACATAGGGACGCCCGTCAACTACCGGTACCGTTTTAAGATACGGCCCCTGCCAGGAAGAGTATGTCTTTTGCACGGTAAAACCTGCGAGTTTGTCCACGTCAGCATACGGCAACGTTAAAAACTCTAGTGAATAAATACCAGGTAACACTTTTTGTAAGCCACAGTTAGCATCAAACCGCGATAGCGCATCAACTATATTATTTAAATCCGCCCGTATCACACCAGTACTCCACGCACTGCCATTCACTACAAAATGTGCCGTACATATCGCAAGCAGCGCAATACTCACCAACGAGATTGCATACCGCCCAATACGGATCAAAAAAAGTGTACCCGTATCACCAAGCAATCTATCAATAAAATTATCTAAACGTTCAAAAGAGTTCTTCATATATTCCCCCAGGCTCAATAAAGGTGAACGGTAGCATAACTGCGCACATGAAAAAAATAGTTCGGTTAAAGAAAAAAGTTACTTCCGTATCAACACAATCCTCTCTATACTGCCCCATCGCAAGAAGGAGAGAGCTATGCAAACATTTTTTGGCACTGACGGCATTCGAGGATCAGTTATCACCAACCCGTATTTATCCGCCCCTTTTTTACACCGCCTTGGTATGTCCTTGGCTCAATGGGCACAACAGAAACATGGGACAACACCGCTCTTTGTTGTAGGAGCAGACACACGTGGTTCAGCACACACTATCCTTAATGCTATTGCGTATGGCATTATGAAAGGTGGCGGCCTCTGTTTTAATGCCGGTATTTTACCAACACCTGCACTTCAACATATAGTTACTACGCAAGCTCATTACTATCATTACGGCATTATGATTACGGCATCTCATAATGAAGCAAGTGATAATGGCGTAAAAATAATTGCACCCTACGGCAAGCTTCTTGCGAGCGACCAAGAAATTATTACGGAATTCATCGCGCATACTCCTTCATTTAGTCAATGTCCTGCATCATTAACAATACCGCCAATTCAAACGCACCATGCAAGCAGCTATTTAATGCATTTTTCAACCATATTTCCCGCCCATCTACTACAAGGAATGCATGTTGTACTTGACTGTGGCCAAGGAGCCACCTATCGGATAGCACCTATCGTGTTCCAAAGCTGTGGCGCAAAAGTAACGGTAATCGGCAATGAACCTGATGGTGAGAATATCAATGGTGGCTATGGCAGTACTGCGCCTCAAATGCTGCAAAAAAAAATCGTCGAAATAGGAGCCGATATTGGTTTTGCATTTGACGGCGATGGCGATCGGGTTGTTGCGGTCAATTACCGCGGCGAACTCTTTGACGGCGATGATATTCTCGCACTACTTTCTACGCACCCACGCTTTTCCGCGGAACATACTATTGTTGGCACAGTCATGACAAATAGCGGCCTTTCCTCCTGGCTCCATGGACAGCATAAAAAACTAGTCCGCAGTCCAGTGGGTGATGCCCATATCGAGCGTATCCTTCGCGCACACAAAGCTGAGCTTGGCGGAGAACCATGCGGCCATATAATCATTCGCTCTCACTTACCCACAGCGGATGGCATTTTTTCAGCACTGTGCGTCGCACACACTGCTCTGTTAACAGGCAACCGCTTACTCAAAACTTTTACCCACCTGGCGCAATCCACCATTAACTTACCCGCAAAGCATACCCAAAACTTGACGGAGGAGCCATTTGCAAGCATTATACGGCTACATGAGCAATCACTACTTCCGGGTCGCAGTGTTGTTCGTTACTCCGGTACCGAGCCGTTGCTACGTATTATGACTGAACACCCGGACCAAGAAATTGCCGAGCAAGCGTCACATGAACTTGCCAAGCAATTAAAACCTTATATGTACGATCTAGGAGCATAATATGGTTGTCGCCATCTTTCAGAAGCTAAAATCATTGTTCTTCCACGGTCTTTTCACCATTTTTCCCATAGCGGCAACCATTGTTGTCGTCCACTTTTGCTACAACATTGTCGCTCGCTGGATTGCACCGCTGCGTCAGATAGCACCACCCTATCTGCGGCACATCCCAGGCGTAGAGTTTGTAATGGTGCTGAGCGCAATTATACTCGTTGGTGCTCTCTTGCGTATCTTCATCTTTGGGCCAGTCATCCACCGCTTTGAAAAACTCATCAAAAAAATACCGCTCATCCGCATTATTTACTCTTCTTCTAAGATTTTAGTGGACTTTTTCAACGTCCCTACCGCTGGCAATAAAGAAAAAGCATCAGAAAAAAAGGTAGTTCTTATCGAATTTCCGCGAAAAGGCTGCTACAACATTGCCTTTCTTCTTGATTCAGCCGAACACTCTTTTGGGCCCCTTCTACCACCCAATGAAAATGGCTTTGTAAAAGTTTTCATGCCAAACTCGCCAAACCCAACATCTGGGTTCTTCTTCATTGTACCCCGCAACGAAATCATCGATACTCCTATTAATTTTGAGGATGCCATAAAGACAATCGTTTCTTGTGGAATCCACACTCCTGAGTCACTCCATGAAGCAATAAAGGAGCAAAAGGAGAGACCCCCTCTTGAAAAAGAAGGCCACTAACGTATACTAACGCTACTTTTTTATGACGTTTATGCTAAGTATACAAGGAGTCTGCTATGACCATGTTAAAAAGACTAGTACTTTCTTCTCTAGCGCTGTGTCCTGCACTGCCGCTTGTTTCAGCACCAAAGCCAACCATTGACGAGATCAATGCTAAAGTAAATGCTATCAATTCAGAAATCGCAAGCCTTAATAACGGAACAGGCAAGCTCGATGTCGTCACGAGCGACATGATTGCTCTTGGCGCCGCGATGGGTACCTACGGTACTCGACAAGCTCCTGTTAATCCTGCCGTTCAGCCATTTTTTACTCTGAGCGTGCCGCAAGAAGCGCAAGACATGGCCATCGCCCTTGGTACCATTGCTTTCATGAAATGGACCGCTAAAGACGTTACTGTTTGCCGTAGCAGCGCCATCAATGGCTCCGCTCACGCAAGCAAGTATGTAAAACTAAACGGCGCCCTTACTCAAGTGAAGTCAGAAGAGTACTTTGGTCGCGCTGATGGGTACACAAAATGCGTTCATAAAGGTCACAATGCTCGCGCTGCAGTGCCGTTGGCTGAAACCACCGCACGTATCTTGCAAGCAACAGCAAGCCCAACTGATATGACACAAGTAAAGTTCATTGACCTGTACAACCACTACACACCAATTTGGCTCCAAGCAAAGAGCGTAAATGAAGTGCGTGAATTCGTTGAAATGGCACAAATGGATTTTATGAGTGCTGCTATTGACCCAACAGCACGCCCAAAAGACTACCGCCAAGCACTCATAATTACCATCGAAAACGATCCGTTGTTGAGCTCACTTGATGAAAACTTGATCAGCGAACTTGGCGATATCTTCAGCGTCGGCAGCATGGCAAACAACACTCTCCATGAGTTCATCTTGAATGAAAAGACCGCGTTGATTGAATTGCTTGCTGAAGCCAAAAAAGCTCTGGACATTAACCCATCGTTCCTTGAAGGCTTGTTTGAAGACCTTAACGAACACAACTTCTACTTCAATCCAAAGCTCATGGCACGCGATGTGTTAAAAAACATCTTTACCTTAAAGCACATTTCACAAAAGCTTACCGGGTTTGGGCTTGGACTCCTTGCTGTGTACATGTGGAAGAAGTGGACTGAAAGGAAAAAAGAAGAAAGTCCTGAAAAGCTTTCAGAGCAAAATAAGCTTCTTGTTGCAGCGCTCTCAGACGCAATTAAAAAGCCTGCGACAGCAGCATAACTTCACTCAAAACAAAAAAGGCCGGGTCTCTATTGACCCGGCCTTTTTTGTTTAATTAGTCTACTCGCTTAAAAAACGCTAAAAACTCCACATTTCCACTCGTTGCTCCCGGCAACGGCGATGGAATTACCTCGGCAATAAGCCTAAGGCCTAAAATGCCGCAGCCTTTGACAACTTTATCAATAACCTCTTGGTGTACCACTGGATCCTCAATGAGGCCGCCGCGACGGACCTGATGCCTGCCAGCCTCAAATTGTGGCTTAATCAAGCAGATAACTCGTGCATCCGGGGCAAGGCAGGAAATCACTGCCGGCATAACGGTAAGGAGAGAGATAAAGGAAACATCCAAGGTAGCT
>JAUPVI010000090.1 GCA_030917105.1 Candidatus Babelota bacterium | reverse complement strand
TTTTTGGGAATCTCACTTAAGAATACTTTTGGGAGTTGGCCGTTTACGTAGAGGTGCCCAAGATTGAGAGCTGCAGCAATAGCGAGTATAAGGGCTACACCCATATCTTTTTTGACGTCTCCTAGTGTGGCCTTTTCCATTATTCCTTCTACGGCTTGGTCTCTTATTTTTGTAATATCCTCTTGAGGCCGAAAGGTTATTACGTAGCTTTTGTCGATTGGAGTATCTGCTGCATTGAGGTTGCTTATTGCTAGTGTGATAGCGCTAAATAGTAGTAAACGTTTTTTCATAGAAGATCCTTAATATTTATTCTTCAGCACATTTATGGCTGGTGCTGTTCCAGTTCCTCTTGGCAGACGATGCAGCGAGCGGAGAATGGGGAGTGTTCTAAGCGCTTCTCCGCAATGGTTTCGCCGCAATCAATGCAGAGGCCGTATTCGTTGTGTTCAATACGTGAAAGGGCGCTGTTGATTTCGTTCAATTCCTCAACCTCGGTATGGGTTAGGGAGCTTTGAAGGTTATCCATCGAAGCGGTTAGGGCTTCGTCTCCAGAGTCTTTGACTTGGGTGTCATTTACGATTTGGTTTGAACCGGTCAAAATGGCCTGAAGTTCAACTTTACGGGCGAGTAAGTTCTTCTTCATTTTTTCGATAAAGCTATTGGTTTTGCTCACGGGAAGCCTCCTTTTTAGAGCGAATTTTTAAAAAAAAGTGCTTTAACATATCACTGCACTCAGCCTCTTGCAATCCTTGGAGGATTATTGTGTGTGCTTGGTAGACTGGAGGGAGTTTTTCTTGCAGCATGCTGATGCCGAAAAGATTTGATGGGGCGCCGTAAATAATTTTTTTGACGCGGCTGAGGAGCGCTGCCCCTAAACACATCATGCATGGTTCTAGGGTTACGTAGAGAGTGCATTGGTCTAGACGCCAGCCGCCGATAGCCTTGGCTGCTTTTCTGAGCGCCTGTATTTCAGCATGTTCTAATTGTGACTGCTTTTTTTCTACCCGATTGTAGCCGGCGCCAACGATAGCGCCGTCGGCTGTAACTATAATGGCTCCCACGGGAACTTCCGCAAACCGAAGGCTTTTTTGTGCCTGACGGCGGGCGTGAGTCATGTGTACATGGTCTTGGGGTGTGAAACTGATTTGTTGAGTGCTATCCATATTTCGGTTTACCGTATCGCCTAAAGTAAAGGATGTGTGGAGTGGGCTGGAGAACATAGCATACTTACTGATTGCTTGGTATACTGCGGCCTCAATATTTCCTTAGATGATTCTTATATTTCTCGTAACTGGTGGAGTCAGTTGTATGTCAGACAAAATTAAAACTTCCAAAGAGACCGCGGCCCAAAATTATGGTGCCCAGTCGATTAAGGTTCTTGAAGGGCTTGAAGCGGTACGTAAGCGGCCTGCTATGTACATTGGCTCAACCGGCATTAACGGGCTACACCACTTAGTGTATGAAGTTATTGATAACTCAGTTGACGAAGCGCTTGCTGGTCACTGTACGCACATTACGGCGCAACTTCATATCGATGGTTCTTTCTCTATAATGGATAATGGCCGGGGTATTCCGGTTGATATGCACCCAACAGAAAAAGTTTCAGCTCTCCAAGTGGTTATGACTAAGCTGCACGCCGGTGGTAAATTCGATAAAGATTCGTATAAGTATTCCGGTGGTTTGCACGGGGTGGGTGTATCGGTGGTAAACGCACTGTCCTCTCTTTTGGAAGCCACAGTTCATCGCAATGGTAAGAAATATGTTCAGCGTTATAAAGCTGGTATTCCTCAGTCGTCAGTGGCGATTGAAGGGGAAACCGATTTGCGCGGAACGAACATTAAGTTTTATCCCGATGCAACTATTTTTGAGTCGGTTGAATTTCAGCCGAGCGTTTTAGCTTCTCGTTTCCGTGAGCTGGCTTTTTTGAATAAAGGCTTACACATTACCTTTATTGACTCGCAAAATGAAGAAGAACATATTTTCTTCTTTGAAAACGGTATTGCTTCGTTTGTGAAGTTTATCAATGAGAAAAAGGGTGTACTGTTTGACCAAATCATCGAGTTTTCCAAAGAAGACGAAGTATACATGCTCGACTTTGCCTGCCAGTACAATGACGGCTACGCAGAAAACACTTTTAGTTTTGTAAACAACATCCGTACCCCAGAAGGAGGAACTCACGAAGCCGGCTTGAAAGCAGCGCTCACCAAAGCGTGTAACCGCTACGGCCAGTCGGTAAATATGCTCAAAGATGGGGCATTATCGAGCGATGACGTGCGTGAAGGTCTGGTCTGCGTGTTGAACGTCAAGATCCCAGAGCCACAGTTTGAAGGGCAAACTAAGACAAAACTTGGCAATAGCGAAGTAAAAGGCTTGGTTGAAAAATGGATGTATGCGTTTTTGGATACTTATTTTGAAGAAAATCCAGGGATCGCGAAAAAAATTATTACCAAAGGTTTGCTTGCACAACAAGCGCGTAACGCAGCAAAGCGTGCGCGTGATTTGACCCGTCGTAAAAACGTATTAGAAAGCGCTGTGTTGCCGGGCAAATTAGCCGACTGTTCGGAAGAATCACCGGCGTTGTCAGAGCTTTTCCTGGTGGAAGGGGACTCTGCAGGTGGTACCGCAAAACAGGGACGTGACCGCTTTACCCAAGCGATATTGCCGCTCCGTGGTAAAATTCTCAATATTGAAAAAGCACGCCTTGATAAAGTGCTTGCAAACAATGAAGTTCGTGATTTGATTACGGCGATTGGGGCAGGTATTGGCGAAGGTGAGTTTAATATTACCAAGGCCCGTTATCACAAAATAGTTATCATGACCGACGCGGATGTTGACGGTGCACATATTCGTATATTGTTGTTGACCTTCTTCTTCCGTCATATGATGCCGCTCATTGAAGCTGGATATTTGTATATTGCGCAACCGCCGCTTTATAAAGTGAAAGTTGGTAAGACCAGTCGTTATTTGAATGATGACACAGAGATGGAAGAATTTTTGTTTGAATGGATACAAAACAACGTTAGTATCAAGCTGAACGGCACTGATCTCTTGGATGTTGAGCGTGGTCGCTTGTTCAAAGAAATTTCTGCCTACCGTGCAGAGCTTGGTAAGGTGCGAAATCATTTTGAAATTTCGTCTAACCACGTGCATGAACTTGTGCGGTTTTTGTATGAAAATCAAGAGTTGTTGACGGCTGATGATGTTACCTTGCTTGCCTTCCTTAAGGCAGCGTTTACTCAGTATGAAATTGAGTTCAAAGAAGGTGGTACGCACTTAGTCTTTACCTATGACAAGCGGCAGTGGGAAGTGCCAGCACGCTTTTTCCGGGCTGAAGAAACGGCAGGACTTCTTGACTTGTATGGTGTTGTGCGAACAACTGATGTTGGTGAATGGGAGGTAAGCAGTAAGCAGAAGTTGGCGACATCTAAAGAAGAAACCTCTTCAGTGCTGGTGTTGTCTGATGTGCTTATTGGAATGGCGAAGTCACTTATGACCATGCAGCGATATAAAGGTCTTGGGGAAATGAATCCAGAGCAATTGTGGGAAACAACCATGAATCCAGAAAATCGCCGGTTGTTTAAGGTGAGTGTGGAGGATGCGTTACGTGCTGATCAGTGGTTCACTTCATTGATGGGCGACTCGGTTGAAGACCGTCGTGATTATATTCAAAAGCACGCTCACTTTGTGCGAAATCTTGATATTTAGCTGACTCCTTTTTTTTCTTGAGCTTCTAATGATACACTCCCGAACTACGTACTATGGTTCGGGAGTGTTTTTATATGAAGAAACTTTTCAAAAGCTGGCTTTCTTCGGTATGTCATCTTTTTTCTTTTCGCTATCTTAACGCAGTAGGGCATTCGTTATTATGTGCTTTGCCGTGTATTGCTATTTCGTTGGGGATTTTTGGGGCGCTCTGTAAAGTGGCCTGTTTGAATTGGCTACACGTATCACTTTTTGCGCGGCAAGTAATGCATTTAGTCCCGCCATTGGTGGCGATGGTAGCATCCCCTTTTTATGTGCCGTTCCTTGTTTCTTGTGTAAAAGCAGAAGGCGGTGAATCTACGGTAAATTGGTTGGCATCTATATGGTGGTCTTGCCTTGTCTACGGTATGATCGCGGGGCTTTTGAGTGCCTTATATTGGGTATGTACTGAGGGCACTGTTGAGATGCTTTTATGGTTCGTTGCACTTATGGTGGTGAGTGCACCATTCATTTTGATTAAAATATTTGCGTTTCCTATAGCAAGTATTGCGGCAGTTTTTGCACCAATGAGTCATGCAACGTCGCGACAGTTGTGGCGGCATGCGCGAGTAATGACTTTCTACGAACTCGGTGGTATCGCCGGTATTTTTCTTTTGAGTCTCCCGTTGTCATATGCCTCTTTCCACATAGCAGATTTGCTCCAGCATTACGGGGTGGTTGCCCAGTTGGGATCATATATGATTATTCATGCGATTAATATTCTAACCTGGGAGGTTTGCTGGGTTCTTTCGATGGTGTTTTACC
>JAUPVI010000089.1 GCA_030917105.1 Candidatus Babelota bacterium | reverse complement strand
ACACTGTCTACCTGATCGAGCGTAACAGCGTCAACTTGTTTATCAAAACACTCATCAAAATTTAACGCTAATCCATCGTAAAGCGCACGTGTAAAAACCTGTGCAACAGTATCGGCTGTATTAAAATAGGTACCACGCATATGGGCCCGCTCCCCTCTCAATTTAAGAAGCACTGACTCCGAAATACCATTTTCAAAAAGATTTTGAATTATTTTTTGCACCTCACCAATGACCATTGGAGTGTTTTGCGTTGTCGCATCAACTGCAAAATAGATAAGGCCTGGCAACAACTTAGAACCAACAGAAGCCTTAGCTCCGCCGGCATAAAACAATCCGGATCGCTCCCGCACATCAAAAAGCAGCCTATTCAAATATAAACCCAAAAGAGCCATAGGCGCCGCATCTGGAGATGAATAAGAGCATGATGGGCGCAAAAACATAACTTGCGAACGCTCAAGTGGCAACTCAATGTGCCCACTGGCGGCCTGCATTCTTAATTCCGGAATCGTTATTGGCGAAACAATATCCTCAGCAGCCTGATTCCAGGACCCAAAATGGCGCTGTGCAATAGAATACGCCTCTTCTTTATCAAAATCACCACACATCACTAAGCCAACGCGTGACGGATCACGCATCAACGTAACCAATTGAACGATATCATCGCGGGTCACTGCTTGAAGATTGCTAATCACCTGCTCTCGAGAAAAACGCCACGGATACTCTGCGTACAATGTCTTAGTCAAATGCTCCTCAAGGCACTGACTTGGGTTATTTTGGTTGAGCGCAATTCCTTGCGCTTGTTCTTCTTTATATCGCGCAAGCATTTCGGCTGGTAGGAGCGCTTTTTCAAGAACATGACACATCAACTGAATACCTTCTTCGAAATGATTCTTAAGCGCCGAAGTCTTGACAACTCCCGGCGATATAATGAGAGAGGCTCCGTGCTTTAGGAAGGCATCAGTCAGCTCTTTTGCTGGATATTGCTCAGTCCCCTGCAAAAGAAGTGTCGGTGCAATCTCCCATGCAAAAGCCTTGCCCGCAGCTTTATAGGCAAAGATAAACGGCTCAACGTCTTTAAGAACCAAAGAGCACACGCGCCGTGGCGACGTTGCATCCTGCTGCCAATACACTTGAATACCGTTGGGGAGAGTAAATGTTTCACATACCCCAACCGATACTGGATCTAACGCAATACGCGCCGGCAACCATGAAGTATCATTTTTTGAGAAGGAGGGTGGGTTATCGCTGCGCTGCCGCGATTGCAAAAGTACTGACTCATGCAAAGAGGTCTTTACTTGCAACACATTCCAGGCATCCATTTCTTCCGTTGGCAGTGGCAATACTTCCAATTTATTCATGCAAAACGGCCGCAAATACTCAGCTGCCGCTTGCCTTAGCATGTCTTGCCGAACTTGCAACAAAGCTTCTTGTAACGCAAAAAACTGACTAGAAATGTCTTCGGTTACTTGGGGCAGTGCAGCCAAAGCAGAAGCCAATGCTGTCGGATTTTCGACACATCCAACAAGTTCAGCCGTTTGACCATGATACATCATGGCAAATTCTGACTCACTCAGCCCATTTTGAGCAATATCAGCAATCTCATCGGCAATTAAAGCATCAAAATCTATAGAATAGAAATCAGGCCGCGGAACATAATACGCAGAGAATATGCCAAATGACGACAATGAGGCCAAGTTTGCTCCAGCATTAAAACAGTAACCCAGTTGGGTAACAAGCTTATTTTTCATACGTAAATTAAGCGCATTTACAATATAAGAAAAAACCAATGACTCAGGTTGCCCAGACCCCGGCGTCGTCCAAACACAACTTCCAACGCGATACTGCTGCGTGTGGTAAACGGTCTTATGTGTCACCGAGAACCCCGCATAGAAGGGATTAGACTTAAGACTATCAGCACCCAAAGCAGGAGCAACACGGGTAAAACCGGCAAAAGCCTTCTGAGCATAGCTCAGCACATCACTTGGGTTAACGTTGCCACAAACGAAAAAGGTTGTTCTTTCTGGTACATAATGCTGTTCATAAAACGCCATTACTTCTGGCGCGGTATATGAAAGCACCTGTTCTTTATACCCAATAAGACGATGAGCATAGGGGTGGTTCATTGGAACAAACTTTTCTAACGATAGACCATCAAGATCATAGCCACCTTGTTTAATTTCCTGACAAATCGTAGCCAGTTCAGAATTGAGCGCTTGTGGCGTAACTATCAAATTTTGAGTGGCATCAGCAACAACATCGGCAAAAACCCGCCAATTCTTATCGTCGGTATTGAAGTAGTAATAAGTATGGTCAAAAGTAGTGTGAGCGTTGAAATTACAACCAAAACACTCCGCCAAACGATTAATGTCACCCTCACGGCGATTTTTTGTTTCTTTAAAGACCATATGCTCTAGGATATGGGCTAAGCCCCACTGACTTGGTCCTTCATGAATGCTGCCCACTCGCACAAAGGCCCCCACCGTAACAGAGTTTGTATTAGTCGCAGGAATACAAATAACAGTCATCCCGTTAGCAAGAGTATATTGGCAAATTCGACCCCTTAATGAGTCAACTATCTCTTTACGAACCGCTCGGTCAGCATCAGTTACTGAACCCATAAGTATCGGCTCAGTAGACGCAGCAAGTAACCCAGCAACTTGACAGAGGGCGACAAGCACCCTAAAAATGTAACTTTTAGCCATAAAATCAACCTCTAATAAGGACTTAGATATACTAAAACAATAGCAGCAGATCAGGAAAAAAACAAGTCCATGGTCAAACCCTTGCCTTTTTAAAAGTCGTTTTGCCACGATTTGAAAGAAAAGTTCCATCCATTCCGCGCAGGAGTCTGTTTATGTTTTGCATCCCATTTCTTTCAATAAGCCTTGTAGCCCTTGTTCTTGGGATCATTGCTCACATGACCATTGGCATGTTCTGGTATTCACCATTCGCATTCGGCAAACACTGGATGGACTTATGCAAAATTAAGGCATCATCAATTAAAATGCATGGCGGCCATATCGCAGGATCTGCGGTTACCGGTGCTACTATTACAATAGTCCTTGGACATATCTTAAAAGCTCTTGGTACAACAACCTGCCTCAGCGCCATTGAAACCAGTCTCATCATTTGGTTGGGCTTTATAGCTACAACCCTTTTTAGCCCCGTGCTGTGGGAAAAACGCCCTTTTGAGCTCTATTTAATCAGCATCGCTCATTGGGCAGTATCATTCAGCATTATTGGCTGTATCGTTACCAAACTATAGTCATTCGGCTTTGAGGAGCGGGGTTGCTTGCCATCGAGACAATGTCGCCGAAAGAGATCGTACAAAAAAGTATGAGACCCCGCCAATAAGCTCTCGCTCAAAGGGCCTACAGTAGGACCCTGCCCTACTTCGCTCTATAACAATGGTCCTAACACCATTAGCAACAGCTCCTGCCACCAAATCGGCAGGGGTAACAGTTTCATGGTCCCCAAGAACAAGGAATGGCTCGGAAAACGGGCGACAAGCGGTGTCCATAGAAGAGATATAATAAGAAGAATGTATCATTAGATAAGCCTTTTTTTCATTTAAACCTAAAAACAATCTAGCATCTTTAAAAACGGTCGTATAGGGGGGGGTGTGTCATAATTGAGCAAATCACCCAATCCCGTCGCTCCATTAATATTATGTAATTTCCTAGGAAAGCCGATCCAATCGGCTTTTTGTAACTGCCTCAAAAAGAGACATCGCTAAGAACCGTTTTTGGTGCGAGGAAAAAATGGCTCCTCAGACCCAATTACTCACATTTTTGTGCATAACTAGGCAAAGCGGCAGATAAAGCCGCCAAGCACTCGTTTGCTCCGACGTCCTTGCACAATTGAAAAGAAGTTGAGCTTTTGTCGAATGGAGTGTCTAGAACAGTAAAAATCACTTACCAACCGGCGTCATTACGGTTCTGGATTATTTTTATGGCGATTACTATTACGCAATGAGATAAAAAGAGAAAAAAGGTTCGGCTATCTTCTTTGCTTTTCATCCAAAACACAGTAGAATCTGCACCCTAAAAGCAGCTTTCATAATTGTTTTTACCTTAACCGTAAGGAGCATTAATGCAAAATCAAGCAAAACTCGAGATGGAACAAACGTATACTGTACTCATTCGACCGATTAACGATGCCCTACAAAAAAAATCGTTGCAGGAAGCTCTTGCTCGTATTGAAGCCATGACAGTGCAACTCGATTATTTCTACAACACTATCTCTGTTGGCTACAAAGAAGCTTCTGAATTATTACTGCAAATGCAAAATGCGCACATAATCAAAGAAGAGCCATCCAGGGATCGCACAGACCAGAGCGTCATGATATATCTTGATCTATTGTCCGCCATTAAAACAGAAATTGAGCGTGAACGCATCATCCTCGAAACTCTGCAAGCAACAGAGGAAGAGAAGACGATTGAGATTTACGAACCAGCGCCAGAGAATTTCAATGAATTCGTAGCTCAAAAAGTAAAAAGCACCAAAGTTCAAACAAAAAAAATAGAAATTTCT
>JAUPVI010000088.1 GCA_030917105.1 Candidatus Babelota bacterium | reverse complement strand
GGCTTTGGTATGAAAGATGCTGAGGGAGATCTTATTGTAACGGCCACACCGCTTGCGGCGTTATCTATGACGTTGCCGGCGGCGGAAAAAAAGCCGATCGAGAATTTGTGGGATATTTCTTTGGGGTCTGATGGGTTTTATGGGGTAACTGGCCAGGCGGAAGTAAGTTTTGACTTCCCGGGCACGCTGAATGTTGGCGTTGGGGGCAGCGGCACTTACTTTAATGAAGATGCTATTGGCAGCCAGTTTGTGCCAACATCAATTTATCAGGTAGGTATATACCCATGGCAAGCAACCGTGACTAAGCGTCCGGGAGCACTGTGGAAAGCATATGCAACCGTGCGGGCAGTACGGTTTATTGATAGCCTTAGCTGCTTTGTAAACTACACCTATGTGGCGCATGAGAAAGATACACTTATAATTTCGGGGGCGAATAGTGCTCAATTTGTCGGAAGCACATTGGCGGCCGATGGGGCGTATAATGGACAGATCGGGCAGATCGGTTTTGAATACGAAGTAACACCATCATTGCGCTTTGGTTTCACGCTTCAGTCGGTGTTTGCAGGGTCTCGTATCTGGAAAACAACCACATTTGCCGGTTCCTTGAGCTTTATATATTAAGCTTTTTGACAAATCAAGCCTGATGCCGTAGACTCTCCCCTACATTGCGTTTTGCATGTTTTTAATGGTTTTCCCTATTTTATCTCTTTAAATCAAAAGGTGGTTGGTCAGCTATGGCTAAACGATTTAACATTGAAGTTCAGTCTACAGGTAATATTGAAAGAGCTCTCAGACAACTTAAGAAGAAAATTGAGCGTGAAGGTGTTGTGCGAGATATGAAGCGCCAAGTTTACTTCGAAGCACCAACTCAGAAGCGTCGCAAGCGTCTCATGCGCGCTATTAAAAACAACATTTTGCGCGTTACTAACGAGCAATAATCAGACGGTTAAAAAATTATGATAATGAGTTCGCGTACACTCCAGGTCAAGCGAGATCGGAAGAAATCGTTTTATCTGCGTGAGTTGTCGGCCTTACTTACCCGCTTAGTACAAGATGAGCCGACCTTGCTGCAACTCTATTTTACTCGAGTTGAACTGTCTGCTGATGGCGGTCTTTGCTACATCTACTGCTCTTTCTTAAATGCGAGTGGTGTGGATGCTGGTAAGGTCTTGTTTGAGACGGCACGTGAAAAGCTAGTGTTGTACCGTGGTTCGATGCGTAAAGCGTTGGCTGGTGCCGCTTCTGGTAAATATGTGCCGGATCTTCGATTCTTCTTCGATGAGAGTAAGGAAAAAGAGAAGCGCGTAACCGACCTTCTGACCAAGGTGGGAAATGAGCTCGAAGAGTACGACGCCAAGAATAACTCCGCGGTTCACGCGGAGGACGACGAATAAGCTTTTATAAAAAGGCGCTTAACAGCGCCTTTTTTGTTGTCTCTATGAAGACATTCGATTGACCATTGATGATTTTTTATTGCTATCAAGGGAGCTAGTGTACTAGCCTGACAACTGCGGTATCGTATTTCTTCTGGGGTGACAAGCAATTATGAAAAACAGCTACAAAGTACTTATTATTTTGGGCCTTATGGCAACAAAGATCATTGGCTCTTCCTCGGATGCAACGGATGCAACTATTGTCCCACCACGATTGATAGAGTCGCCGTCTGCAGTGTTGCCGCTCTCACTTGCAGCTGCTGCTGTCATATGTGGCGGTGGAGCGTGGTACGCCAAACGCCGATTAAAAAAATTTAATCCCAATGAGCGGGCTTCGGTTGAAGGCATTGCGAGTAATCGGCGGAACAAGATAATGGCTGATGTGCTGAGCGTGCTGTCGGCGGCTTCTATTATTGGTGCCGCAGGTACTGAGATGGTTCGTCGTCAAAAGACAAAGGTTGAAAAAGCAAAAGAAGATCCATCGGTGGTGGTGGCTGCAATTGACAAGAATGATGCACGATGGGTTACGGAATCTCTTAATCCTGAGCGCCAACTTGAGTTGCGGAATGGTCAGGCGACGACAGTGCATCCGCTTGGCTATTCGGTGCTGCACCATGCGGCGCTTGCCGGCAAGCATGAAGGCATAACCGCGCTGCTTGATAACCAACGTATTATTGACGAAATGCTTCTTGAAAGCTCGGACTTTAAGGGCCGTACGCCGCTGATGTTGGCCTGCAAAGAAGGTAATTTGGATAATGCAGAGCTGTTTATGGCTCTTGCAGGAGAGGGGAATGCGGGGGCAGAAAAGGTTTCGCGTGATGGCAGAAATGCTTTGCACTATCTCACAAGCCATCCAAGCGAAAATGTTCATCAGCAGGATATGATCGAGGTGGCTGGTAGGCTTATTAATAAAGGATGTGATCCAAATGCGTCTATAATCGTGCAAGCGGCGACGGAGTCGAGCGATGCTTTGTTGGCTCCACTGCCACGGGATATTAAAAGTTTCGATATGCTTGTTGATGTGAAGAATATGGAGTTTGATATGGCAACCGAAGCTGAGCGGCAAGCGGCGCTTGATGAAGCGCGCAGTGCCGCGGTTGCGCAGCAGCTGGGTGCTGAAGAAGGGGATACGCCAGGGGCGATTGCAGCGGCGCAAGGTTTGGACGACGTAGTTGATTATTTGAATTGGTACAGCGAGGTTGATCCGATAACTGAAAAGCGGGTGTCAAATGGGCGCACTGCATTAATGTACGCAGCGAGTTGTGGTAATGATACTGAGGTGCGAGCGCTTATTGCCCAAGGTGGCGATGTTGCGGCGGTGGATGCGCGCGGAAATAATGCGTTGCACTATGTGGCTGGCCTTGATTGTGGCTTTGAGCCTGTACATCGAAGAAATGCATATGAGTGCTTGGCAGCGGCTTTGTTATTGCTCGAAAAAGGGTGTGACAAGGACCAAAGGAACCATGAAGGAAAAACTCCTGCCGAAATAGCAGATAAAACGCATAACAATCTCCTTGCCGACAGAATCCGCAAGCACGTGTCGCCTCTTGTTATAGAAAAGACCACTCAAGGGGAAGAGGCGCCGCTGCCAGCAAATCCTGATTCTTTATATACATTGGTGAGAGCCTTGTATCCGGACAGCGGCTTCTTCGCGCAAGAAGCGCTGCTCGTCCCTGATGATATTGATGATTTCGATAGTAATCCGGCGCATGACGAATTAGTTCGTGAGGAAACAAGAGCTGCAGTGCTAGAAAACGAAAAAGAGGCTAATAGGTTTGAGTCTGCACAAGAAACGGCGGAGAATGCTGTTGTCATTGATGGGTTTAGACGGGCATTGCGCCGCTATATTACATCGCTTACGCCACGAAAGTCGGCGCTTGCGCAAGCAGAGCTTGAGCGCAAACTGGCGGCGCGCGATGAACAGCTTGGTGCGGTGAAGGATCCTGCTCACTTTATGCTTACCCCGAGCGAGATAGAGTATCGGGCTAATTGCGCACAGAAAAATTTCAAGAAAAGGGCCATCGCTTTTGAAGACCTTCTTCGCGATACTGCTGCTCAAATACGGGCTGATGCTGAAAAAGAACATACTGCTCCACTCGATTCTGCACGAACAATGATGACCGATGTAAGTTCTGTCTCTGATGGATGTAGTGACGATGATTCTGTAGCCGGTGATTTTGCAGTAGTGCATTCCGTTGAGCTTGATAGCACGGAGGGTGGTTCGCTGCCAGGTGATTTGCGTCCCCCGCGACTGGTGGATACTTCTGGGGTCCTTCATGAGTCGACAACCTAGGAAAAATTATGGAAATTGAAACGTTATTGCTTTTTGCTTGCGGTGGCTTGCTGTGGGGATCATTCCTTAACATGTGTGGTTATCGTCTTTTATCGGGTGATTCATTGTTGGGCTTGCGGTCATGCTGCCCACATTGCAAAAAAACTATTGCGCCCTATGACTTGATACCGGTTGTTTCATACGCCGTACTACGTGGTCGTTGCCGTAACTGTACACATTCTATTTCTGTATTGTACCCAGCCATTGAGCTACTCGGCGCCGTTGCCGGCGTTGCGTTGTGCTATGATTTGACGATGATGCCAGCTGCTTCGATGACTGAATTGGTTGGTCGTGGTGTGGCGTATAGCATCGTGCTCAGTGGCTTTATTATTGCCACCCGTACCGATCTTGAGGCGTTGGTTGTGCCGCGTATTGTTATCTGGGGGATGGGATTAGCTGGCAGTATTGCCGCAGTAGCTGGCGTGTTGCCGGTGACGGTACTGGCGAGCTGTATTGGCGGTATTGTTGGCTATGGGAGCTTGTGGCTCTTGAATGCATTGTCGGTGCGCTTTACTGGTCGTGAAGGCATTGGCGAAGGTGATATGGAGCTGCTGGCCGTTGTGGGTACGTTTTGGGGGCCGATTGGCGTTTGGGCGGTTGCCTTTATGAGCTCAATTCTCGGGGTTGCATGTGCGCTTATCTATCTTGCGCTGACCGGCCAAAGCCGGTATACCCGCATCCCATTTATTCCTTTTATGACTGCTTCTAGTATTGCGTACCTCTTTTTGCAGCAGGAAATGCTCTGCTGGCTCTGGGCGGTGTAGTCCCACTTTGATACAAAAAATGCCTTGCAGAATTTTTCGATTCGCGCCTTAGCAGGTTCGATTGGTAGCATAGCCTGCCAAAAAACATAGGTGAGCTG
>JAUPVI010000087.1:2762-4643 GCA_030917105.1 Candidatus Babelota bacterium | reverse complement strand
CGCGGATCCGGCCTTATGCCGCTCTCCTTCCGTTTGTCATCTTACAAAGACACTATAGCACTATTTGACAGATTTGTCAATACCCTGTGGCAATAAATAAGCCAGAAATGGCTAAAAACCTAGTATTTTCCTAATCAAAATGGGCATTGCATAATGCCCTAAGAATGTCATTTTCTTGTGAAAGTTATGCACAGGCAGGGATTGTAAGCGTGGTATACTTAAAGAGTAGAAATACTTAAAAATCACTCATTATGTACGAAAACACCCTCTCAAAAGCCGGTCTCTCCCCTGACCAAGCCCGTATTTATGATGTGCTGCTCAAGAACGGTCCACTTCCAGCCGGCGAGGTAAGCAAAAAAGCCGAGCTTAAGCGCGGATTGACGTATAAGGTGCTCGACGAACTCGTTGCGCTTGGTTTGGCGAAGAAAAACGAGAAGGGGAAGGTGCTGCGATTTGAACCCACCCACCCACTTCAGCTTAAAGAGCTCGCTGAGCGTAAAGAGCAGGAGGCAAAAGTTGCCCAAGAGGCACTCGGCGGCATTATTGGCAATCTAGTTGCGGATTTTAACCTAATCTCCGGCAAACCAGGCGTTCGATATTACGAAGGCAAGGAGGCTGTTCGCATTCTCGGAGAGGACTCTCTTTCTTCAAAGACCGATATTCTTACTTACATTGATAGTGAGTTAATGGACAAGTATCTGTCAAAAGAAAATGCAGAATATATTAAAAAGCGCGTTGGGCTTGGTTTGCGTAAGAGAATCATTTCTCCAGACAATGCTTACAATAGGAACCTAGAAGAGAAATTCCGAACAAGATTGGTAGCGGTTAGGTTGGTGAATGACTTCATTTCTCCATTCACCACCGTCACTCAGATTTATGATGAGAAGATAAGTTATCTTACTTTGCACCAGGGAACTTTAGTTGGAATCATAATAGAGAATCCCTACATAAGCGAAATGCACAGGGTAATTTTTGAAAAGATGTGGCAACAAGCAGCACCATTCGTAGAGTTTGCCCCTAAGCAGCAAGGCGGGGACTCTTTGGCGTCTGCATAGAAAGCCTGGCCGTACGAATCATCTTTAGATATTTCGTTGAGCCGACCATAACAGTTTCGCCAGTGAGCTGGTGGCCTAATGTATCTCTGTAGTATCGCAAAAGTTTTTCATCGCCCGAATCAACTACTGCTTCAACGTCTTTATGTGCATTTTCAGTGTCGAGCGCCGTGCGCAGGAGAGCATCACCAAGCCTTTCTCCTTTCACGTCAGACATCACGCTAAATGATCCTCCGTACACATTTCCGTTTGGAAGATCTTTAAAGTGAACAAAAGCCACTATCTCTTGATTGTGTTTGAGTATGTAGAATCTTCCTTCTTTAGAAGCAAGGAGATCTTTGAATCCTTGCAACCGCAAAGCAAAATGTTCTTCTGAGAAGCCTTCGCGAGCAGCAGAATACAAAGATATCATTTTCTCCTTATCTTCGTTATTTTCGTCGTTTAAAAGCGAAGATTCAACTAAATTCACTTCCGTGCCTCTTATATCTTCAAGATTAAGATTCTTTCCTGTTTCTTTTGCCGCCTTAAAAGTCGCTCCAAATAGGAGAATTTCGGCACGGATTCCCTGCATTTTCCGCTCAAAAGCCTCTTCGTCCTCTTCTCTGTGTGGGTGAGTTATGCTGTCTTGGAGCAAGAGCCTGCCCTTAGAAAGAAGAGAGTTGGTTACGAGTCGTGCAATTCCTTCGATAGACCCGTTTCCTTCGGGTAGATTATTCGCTATGTAATTTGCAGACTCCTGAGCAGCTGAGACGATCTCTGAATATTTAGATAATACGGTATTTACCGTTTCTTCTGGTGCCTGCTCAGCGAAGTTCAGAATTTGATGAGC
>JAUPVI010000087.1:0-2752 GCA_030917105.1 Candidatus Babelota bacterium | reverse complement strand
AATAGATGACAAAAAGCTTCTAATCCCATTCTCTCCAAACTTTTTTGCGAAAGGCTTAAAATGGCTTTCAACAGAAGCGTTTGTTTGTTCTTTTAGAAATTTTACAAGAGCGAAAAGCTCCAAGGTGGTCAAGTTCCGTACCCTAAGGACGCTTCTCTCCCTGCTTTCCTTACGCTCTGCATCGTGATAGTCGGCAAACAGATGCTGTGGTGCATCAGAAAAATCAGTTTCAATCCCCCGTATGGCGTAGGGGCTAAGGAAGACGCTGTTAAAATAATCAAGATTATTTTTTAAATCCTGGTCACTCATCCCCCCGTGACTACTTGCGTCGGCTACGACTTCTTCAACGCTAATTTCGCGAGCGCTTGGGATACGGCTAGGAGCTTCTTTTGATGCCAGACTGCCTTGTTCGATCAGTTTTTTCGCCGAGTGAAGGTTCTCCTCATCTTCTGACAAGCATTCGTATAATTTCTTATTTATAGAGAAGATTATTCGATTATTACGAATCGGCAACCATCCGAATGCGGGAGTACCATCTATCGGGAAAACATAGTTCTGCCTACTTATCTCTAGTGCCTCTCGAGAAAAAATATAGTTAGAAGAGGGTTTGTTTGCATATTCTTTAAGAACGTCATCGATGCTTCTTCCGGAGCCCTCAACGTCGGTTAGAGCTATGAGGGTGTTCATTATGTCAAGAGTTGCAAATATGAATTGCGTATCTGATTGATCACCATTAAGGATTACTCTAAATGCATCGAGGTATTTAGATGCAAGCTTTATGGCATCTTCGTATTCAAGGTTCGACTCATTTGCGTCAAGCGCTTCAGATATTTTATAGAAATGTTTCTCTTCGTAAGGATCATTTTTGAGAGATCCGGGTATCATCCATACATTCCGAATGAATTGCTCTAGCTCAATTAGCTCAGGACTTTTTTCTGCCCGAATGATTTCCGGCGATGGGATTTGCGGTTCCTTTGATTCAAGGCTCATATGCTTTTAAGCGGGGATGGCTCGTTTGCTGATTTTTTGAATAATATTGTCTTAGTTATTGTGAGGCTAAAATCCAGCACGGTCAAATCCCTCGTGATGCATCGGTTTCCCATTCAACAATTCAATTGAATTGTTGAATGGTCGGCGCCGGGTTAGCCATTTAACAATTTCGCGAAATTGTTAAATGGCAGGCAGTACTGGGCACCGCCTCCTTCGTTTCGACTTGTGGTGAGCTGCGCTGAACCATTCCTAGCGAGCAAAATACACAAACATAATTTTCGGTGCTAGGGAAATGTTGGTGATGGCAAGTGCCAGAGGATTTTTGGCTGAGGCCGAGGAGCAAGTGAGCAGTCAAAAATAGTTGTAGTTTTGATGCTACTACTTTTTTGAGGCGCAACGCGGTGACGAAGGCCTCAGGCAAAAAGACCTGGCAATTTGTGCTCCCGATAGGAATCGAACCTATATCAAGGCCTTAGAAGAGCCCTGCTCTATCCATTGAGCTACAGGAGCTTATAGGAAACAAAATAACTATACCTTTTCATTAGCCGGCGTCAAAGCGTTTGATGTGCTTCTTCTTGCTCCTGCCGAAAGTGCCCAGCAGGCAAGAACGATGTGGAGGGTCATATCTTCAATGAAATCAGGCGTTTGGGCGATGTAGTGGGATACGGCCATCGCCGCTATAAGAACAATAGTTGCGCCACCGATTACCAGCGTCCATGTGCGTTGCGATTTTGCGCTCAAAGTAAGTCCTCCAATAAACATAAACAAACCCAAGGAGAGGCGTAGATAACTGTCGATGGTGCTCATCTCCCACTTTGTTTGAGTCAAACCCGACAATCCTACTATGCCAAGAATAAACAGTAGCACTCCGCCTAACTTCAAGAAGGTATTGGGCGTGTTTTTGAATTTCATAAATTACAAGAAAACTGCCAGAGTTACTTTTATCAGTCCCGTCCGCCGCAAAGGTGTTTGTCGGAGAGCCGAGAATCGGACTCGGACCTCATCCTCCCAAAGGACGCATACTACCATTATACTACTCTCCGTTTTTGCTTTGCGGGAGCAGACAGGACTTATCTATTATACGCTATTTAATGCCGTAGCGCTTGTCTAGTTGGTTCAACGCATCATTGAACTCTTCGCTGAGTCCATTAATGGCGCGGGCATCATTGTTGAGGTTGGTGGACAGCGTATTCAAGTTAAGGGCACCTGGGTCTATTCCGTCCGCTTTTTGTGAAAGGGCACCGAAAAGTCTCTCAAGGTTGTTGCTGTAGCTAACCATGCGGGAAACCATAGAGATACCACTCGTAATCGCCTCTACCGCCTCGCTGCGGGCGCCGCCGGAGGTGATTTGAGTCGCAGATCTTGCCATCTGCTCTAAGTTGCTTGCCAGCAAAACGGCTGCGTTCTGTCTTTCTGTGCGCTGGGCAAATTCAAAATCAATAAGCGCTTTCGCTTCTACGTCGTTCCCGTTTTTGATGTAGTTGCTGACCTTCTCCAGATTGCTTAGAGAGTTGTTCATCAACTGGGCTAGGTTGTTAACTGCGCCAATTGTTTGTATCCGCGTTTCCAAAAACTCCTTAGGCGGGATGGCCGGGGTCTGCATAAGCATGTAAATCACAACTCCCGCTACTATTGCGGCACCTCCAATCATTACTTTCGATTTCGTTCGGGCGTTTTTGCTCATATTTGATATAAAAGGCCTCTATAAAGAGGCACTTTCAAGTAGAAGTATACTAGCGGAAAGAGGTGCCAATTGCAAGAA
>JAUPVI010000086.1 GCA_030917105.1 Candidatus Babelota bacterium | reverse complement strand
ATGATACGTTGCATACTGCAACGGTTATATGTGCGCGATCGCCACCGATCGATCGAACTAAAGTCAATGCAGTTCAAAATTACAACTAACGCTGCCTGCTCATTTTGGACCCATCTGACTATAGAGTGGAAAAAGGAAGAGGGAAAAGAGAAGAGTTTTGGGCTAAAAAGGGAAAAGCCCCGGTTTTCACCAGGGCTTTTCTGTAAAGAGTGTCTAAGCAAGCACTAAGCAGCAACAGCAGCAGGAGCAGTATCAGACTTTTTACCCAATTTCTTCTTACCCCAAGCGTAGCCATCACGAACACCACCTGAAACAAGGCCGCGACGACCGCCGTTACCATTAACTGCTCCGGCAATTTCGTCAAGCGCGATTGCTTCAAGCAATGAGGTAATAACTTTAGTAGCGCGGTGGTTCATAAACTTCTGAGCACCTTCGTTCTTGATATACTTAGACAAGAATTCCAAGAGGAAGTTTCTGTTCATCGCAATTTCAGTTGCAGCAAGGCCAAGACCACCAGCGCTCAATAGCGAGCCACCAGCACGACGAGCACGGGTTTTGAGCTTAGCATGTTTATCGGTTTTTACTGCGTCAGCGTCAACGTCATTAGCCATGTAATAGTCTTGTGTTCTATCCCAATAGCCTCTTTCAGTAGCAGCTGGTGTAGCTGCAGTTGGTGTAGCAGCTGCTGTAGCTGCCTGTACGCCGCTTACTACAGCAAGGCTAAGTACTAACATCATAATACGTTTCATATACGTATCTCCTTTAAAATAGTTACTATATGTATAACCCCGATCCTTCTTGCTACGCGCAAAAAATTTAATTTTAAAAGCACTTTCAGGGTTTTTCTAAGCCTTTTAAAATTGTTTTGTGTCAAGATGGTCTTGAATCAATACATCACTAGATTAATGACAATGAGCAACTAAAGACAAGGGTTTAACTAAAAAAGGGGCGCCATGCCCCAAAGACACGCTGCCCCTTTTTGGCTTCTAGATAAAGATTTATGCAACGTGTTGCTGCCTCAAATTTCGCTGGCGCTTAGTAATAATAAGCCCTGCGACCAGCATCGCAACACCGGTAATACCAAAGGCTCCCCACTTATTGTTAAAGATTTTATCAAGCTGTGCGCCCCAGCTACGCATCTGCACTTCTAGCGTCGAAAGCCACCGATCTCCCGTGCCAGATTTACCAAAAAGGGCGCTAAAAAACTTGTACATAACTTCAGCAACCATGGCCATAACATTAAAAACACTGCCGGCAATCAACGCTTTGCGACCACGAAGCGAGAATTCTAGTAGCATCGCTGCAACAAACCCAACCACTACGCCGTGCCATGCTTTACCCACAGCTGTCACACCCTCTTTTTTATAGTTGAATCCACAATACAGCCCCGTGTTAAACCCAATCCCTGCTGACAACAAGGTACGCCAATTAAAAAATCCACCGTTATAGAGCAAATCATTAAATTTTTTGGCTATATCATTCAGCATGGTATCAATACTTTGAATCGCAGGACTATCAGTCGTAACATTCGGAATCGCCAGCATCTGCATCTTTATAGCATTTAGCTTGTCCGCTTCATCTTGCAATTCAAGCAATTTTTGATGAACAGCCGGGTCCAACTCTTTTTCAATGAATTGCATAGCATCAGCAAGCACATTTCGGGAAACAAAAGTGTCCGGCAATACCCGACACAAGGTCTCCACCGCATCCGCCCGAATAGCATTCACTTCGCGCGATACTGCCCGACATGCTACAACCCCCATGGTCATAAGCAGTACCATTACTATCTTTTTCATACTTTATCTCCTTATGAATTGTTCGATTATACGACTGGCACAGTTGTAACAACCGCTTTCTGGCAAAGTCAATTTTCCCCATTTCATTGAATCAAAAAAGGTTTTTATGCAACCATCCGTCCATGAAGATTCCCTCTGTAATAACTTGCATTTTCCTGGCCAGCACCACCGCAAATGCCTGGTTTCTTGACTCCAGCATGCTGCGAGTAGCAAATCAATCTCCCATTCCACTTTACGTAGCCCTTTACTATACCAAAGGGACTATCGGTACTCGCATTACTGGCCCCTACTATCTCCCGAACAACAATGCACTTCACCTGGAACTTCCTTCCCCTCAATTTCTGTCAGTTCGCCATTTGTGTGTCGCACTCAGCTCGGAAGAACTTTCACCAACCAAAGATATGCGTGTCGCAGCAAAGGCCATGCTCGGCTTGTTTAAGGCCACTGACTATACCGCCTGCATTAATCAAATAGAAGGCACCCCTCAACTTTTTGATACGCAGATCTGGAACTCATATGCACCGCCACACCATTATGCGCCAACCGCACTAACCCACACCGCGCTCGTAGAAGAAGAAAACTTTCTCCAAAAACGCTTTATACAAACACATATTGCTCAAGAGCTATACTGTGGCCATACACTTACCCGCCCCCTCACCATCGGCCTCTGTGCAAGTGGCGGCGGCTTTCGTGCCATGCTCACCATCGCCGGTGTCATGAGTGGACTCGAAGAACTTGGCATCCTTCCTCTCATCCAGACCTGCCTTGGTCTTTCTGGCGCCACCTGGTTCTTGTTCCCCTGGTTACTCAGCGGTGAAACACCAACCGCATATACCAGCAAATTAGTCACCTGGTTATCACAAGGCCTTATTCATCACCTCGCAGAACAATACCATGACTTTGCTACCGTCATAGCGACAAAAAAAGCGCATCGCCTCTCCATAAGTGGCATTGACTTGTACGGCATCAGCTTGGCCTATACCTTACTCAAGCCGATCCACACCAACGCTCTTGAATTGAGTATGCAGGACGTTGCACACACCATGATTCCAGAAAAGTCCCCCTTAATTCTCGGAACCGCCGTCACACGACCACAACCAACCGACACCTATGAATGGGCGGTGATCTCTCCTTTTGCCCTCGAACTCCTAAACGATCATCTTACCGTTCCCATTCACCTTCTTGGAGCGCAATTCCACACCTACCAGCAACTTTCATCCCCTCCCCCCCCACGCCTCTGCTACTTGCTCGGTATTTTTGGCTCCTCGTTCTCTATAAGTATCCGGGACGCCCTAGAACGGGTACCTGAAAAGCTTCAGCCATTCGTACACAAACTCCTTCCCGAAAGCTGGCAAACCAGAAACTGGAGCAATACCAAAATAACCGCCGCAAAAATTGCAAACCCACGCTTTCAAACAATCGATTCTCCCCATGCACATATTAAAAACATCACACTTGTCGACGGAGGATACCTCAACAATCTTCCGCTCGAACCAGCGGTTAAAGCAAGCAGTAGACCATTCGACCTGCTGTTTGTCATAGACTGTAAACAAGAACGCACCGGTCGCCTTAAATCCCTCCGAGACGGCTGGCAAGCAGCGCATAAAGAGGCCCCGTGGCTACCCGAAATTGATGAAGAAGCCGTGATAGCCAAGCCCCTTTCGATTCACGGCGATCCTGCCACCGGGTCTGTTATTGTTTACTGTACCATCGAGGGAGATGCAGAATACGATCCACTCTTCAATCCGGCCATCGACCCGGATTACGCTACACCACGGCTTATATACCCCCCCGAACGGGCAGAACGCCTGGTCCGCTACATACGCCATGTCATTGTGAAGCACGGAGAGATATTACGAGGCATTATTACAACATTGGGAGAGCGGCAAAGACTGCCCCAGACGCCTAGCAATTGACATTTCTGCCATTTACCCCTAGGTTAGACATATACGTAAAACCTTAATACAAAGGCATTCTTATGAAAAAATACCTGCTCATTATCGCGGCAGCACTCTGTACGCCGCTCACGAGCGCTGCTACCCAGTGGCCACTAGCCCTGAGCGCACCCATCCTCATCCCTCTTCTGACTGGCAATGCCGAGCTCACTGAAGCAATCAACGATGGCCTTAACTTCGATCACGCTCGCGAAATAGCTTTTTCCGTCCAGTTACCAAAGCGCAAGAAAAATATTTCAAAAAATGGGTATGAAGAAACAGCCCCTGTTGAACTAACTTATCAGCTTCGATGGGGATACAAAGGAGCAGGAAACAAGAATCAGCCGTTTGAAGGCATCCGCGGCACCGTCAATGTACAATTCAACTACGACGGCCTCAGCTTTCAACTGTGCAAGTCACGCTCATTACGCCGCACCATCCGCCACTTTATCGCGCCAGCGGTAACCGTAACCCCGTGCCAAGAATTTTATTTTAAGCTCGCCCAGCTTGCCTGGACCGTGAGCCAACAAAAGGTTGCCGACCTTATCACCATACGTGAGGCACTTGAAACATTAATAGCACGCCTCAAGCTCACCCAAGGCGGTGACCAATGCTCACTCTACAGCATACCTGTTTTGAGCACACCAGAACGTGTTGGCCTTGAAACCTATCTAACGCAAGCGCCAGATCAATGTGCCGCTCAATTTGTTATTTTGAGCCAAAAAGGTGGCGCCCTGGCCTCGCTCATCACAAACACCACTGACGCACAACGTACCGAATACCTAAATGCGCTTCTTGCACAAATTGATTACTACCAAGCAAAGCCTACAACTATCCAGCTACCGCACGGCGGATCAGTCTACATCCCGTTTTGGTATGCCGGCTCAGGCGACCCGGAAGAACCATTTGCACCAATGGCGATCACACTTAACATACCAGCAACACAACAAGTACCACAAGCCACAGAATGGACCCTCGCCCTTGACGGGGAACAGGCCTGCTTTGTTCGTGCTATTATGCTGATTTTACATCACCGACGCCAACCAT
>JAUPVI010000085.1 GCA_030917105.1 Candidatus Babelota bacterium | reverse complement strand
GTGTGCTCTTCCGATCTACAATCACCTACTTCGTTAAAAAACGCTTAAGCAAAAACAGTCTCGAGCTCAGAGCAAAGACGGCCACGATGCTGACTGAAATTGAAGCTCCTCATGCGCAGTCTGCTCCATGTGGAATGCAAGCACAACTTGAATGCGCTATCGATCAATTTAACAAAAAGGAACGCACTACATGAAAGTCATGCCTGTTCTTTTACTCACCAGTTTCTTCACCTACAGCGCGCTTTTCGCCGCTCCGGAGAGTTCAATACTTACTAAGAAGCTACTTCAGGAATACTTTGTTATAGCGCATATTCTCAAGCAAGCACCCCCTGCAAAGCGCCAAAAAATAACACTCCAAGCCGAACGGCTCATTGCACATGCGCAAGCACCAGAACAATTGTACGCCGACATCACACTTTTCCGACAATCGCTCCAGCAAAAAAATACAGCAATCCCAAATCGCACCATATTTGACGCCGCAACTACAACAGCCTACTACCCACCGCAAATGCACAGCCCCTTTGATTCAGTGTGGCATGCGCTCACGTACTGCGGCTTCTTTTGTATTCTGTATCTAATTTTCATAGCAGTCAAAGATAACGATGCACGCAAAATACTACATGAAAAAAAGCCGCTTGAAGAACTTGCAAAGCGCCACAACTGCATCAAAAATGCTGCCGCTACAACTATCGCCATAAGCAACGCCGTCCTCTCAGAATCGAAAGGAGGATAAGGTGTTATTTGCTCTACTATCCACCTTCTTAACGCTCACAACCATCCAGCCATCACTCGCCACACTTACACCATATTCACACAGCAATGAACTTGAAGAAAAGAACAAGATCTTAACAACACTTTTCCTTCATACCTATGGCCCAGGAAATCCATTCCTTGAACTCACCACCACAGTAAGCTGGTGCGTTAAGACAGCAGAAAAAGCAACCACTCACAGGGAAATGCATGACAATCAAAAGGCAATAACAACAAGCTCTATCCTTCAAGACTTTCTACATAGATTCGACTATACAATATCTGATCTCTTGGAAGCATTTGTCAAAGGAGAATCAAAAGAAAAATTGCTCAAAGATCTCTCAAGCCTGTGCAATGAAGTCACCAATTATCTGAACGCAACAACCCTCCCTTTCTCGCCAGTCACCCGAAGCGCAGAAGGTGGCGCCCCCAAAAAAATGGTCTTTTTTGATCCGGCAATCATAGGAAGTTTTGGTCAACTCATTCTCAAAGGGGCTATCAGCCTTTGGTTTCTATACGTCGTAGCTCAAATATACAAATACATCACCGCAGAAAACCATGAAGCTCTTGATGACATCAAAGAAGCTCACTTGGCAGTATACGAAAACATTGGTGAAATAAGGAAAGCAATCAATCCGTATATACCAGAAAGCTATCGCCCAAATATAAAATTTGAGGTACCTAAAGTTGAAACACATTGGCTTAACTTTTGGGCACACCATAAGCAGCGACGAGCGGGGAAAAAAATCATCAGGTCGATAGAATTACAAGCCGACGGCATCGCAAAAACAATCCCCGACACACGCACAAACAGAAAACTCATCAAACTCTGGGCGGAAAGCCTTCAGGCGCTCAGCAAAGAATTTCGTCAAAATAACGCTTAGTCCTCGGCAACTATTAGCTCACGAGCCACGCTTAAGCTCTCACGATACGTAGGCATTGCCGTACGCTGCGTGGCGGCCCACTGCCCAGTAACCCAGCGCCAAAAAGCCATCACTGCACCCTTACCAATACGTAAGCCATTCCATAGCACCGAACGCTCTTTGCGCATCATCGCTTCAGTAAAAAGAGCACCCGCTATCGCAAAAATTACTTTAGTTGTACGGCTTATTCCCTGTGGCTTTGATATAGTCGGCGCAGCTTCTTTGTCTTGCAACGCCAACACTGAGATACCCACCGCCTGATTCCCATGGCATGGGCAGGGCGATGGAAAAAAAGAAACTCTTTTCTCATCCCTTAATTCTTGTAATTCACGTACCACTGGTTTAAGTGCGTGTGTTAGGTGCGCAAGAAAACTGGCACGCGTCTTAGCTGGCTGATTAATTGACTGACTGGTTTGGCGAGAATAATAGAGCTCATATCCCTGAATAGAATCAAGGTCTGACAACATCTTTTCATTTGCTAAATCAGCAACTTGATTCATAAGCTCAAATAGCTGCTTTAGTCCATCAAGCCCTTTTGTTTTAACATCCTTACGCTTCTTTTTTAGCTTATCCTTCAGTTGCTGCTGATAATTTTTGTACTTGAGCTGATATTTCTGATCCTGCCACAGCTCTTTCTTCTTTAGTAACGTACTCATTACGCACGAAGCTCGGTCAAATAGCAGACTACGCTCTAGATTACCCCCGCGAAAGCGAGACCGCATAGGACAGCTATCAAGAGTAACAAGAGTTACGGGGTCCACTTCCGTTTCCATAAAAGAAACGTCCGTGGATGCGGCCTGGATACTACTTCCCATAATTACCACAAGAAGAATAAAAAAAACGAACTTTCTCATAGCCAAGACTCCTTTAGATCATTTATTTCTTGCAAGACAGCACCCAGTCGCGCAAGACGTACAATTTTCTCTAGAAAAAAGTACGTTTCATGCTATGATGGGCGCCTCCCATAGTTTTAATGAGGCATGGACACAGCTTTATGAGCACTTTACAAGAGCAGATAGTTGCACAAACCTTACTCTGGCAGCAGGAACTAACCGCTGTCAACAATCACCAGCAGCTGGAAGAACTACGTATTAAATTTCTCGGCAAAAAAGGGTCGATTCAAGGATTATTTGAACAACTGGGCAGCTGTTCTCTTGAAGAAAAGAGAATGTGCGGGCCCCTGCTCAATGCACTCAAGAACGAGTGTGAGAAGGGTACCAAGGAAAAAAAAATACACCTCGCGGCATCAACATCTGAGCACCATGCAACATTCGATGTGACCGCATACACACCGGGGCAGCTTGAAGGAAGTTTGCATCCGTACACTCACTTTATCACTGAAGTACAAAACATTTTTCTTTCAATGGGGTTTGAACTACTTGATGGGCCGGAAGTGGAAACCGACTATCATAACTTCACCGCATTAAACATTCCGGCTGATCACCCAGCGCGTGACATGTATGACACTTTTTGGCTCAATAGCCCAGGAATGCTCATGCGTACCCACACGTCAACGGTGCAGATGCGGGCAATGAAAGAAAAAAAACTGCCGCTAGCTGGTATTTGTACCGGTCGCGTGTTTCGACACGAAGCAGTTGATGCAAGCCACGATCACACCTTCTTTCAATGCGAGGGAATCTTAATCGATAAGAACGTTACCCTGGCAAATCTTTTTGGCGTGATTGAGGAATTTTTACGTGCTTTGTTTGGATCAGACACACTCACCATCCGGACTCGCCCTGGTTTCTTCCCATTTGTGGAGCCTGGGGTGGAAATAGATATGCAGTGCCCTTTCTGTACCACCGGCTGTTCAACGTGTAAAAAAACGCGCTGGATTGAGGTGTTTCCTGGAGGAATGATCCATCCAAACGTACTGAAAGAGGCTGGCATCGATCCGACTGTATATTCAGGCTTTGCGTTCGGTTTCGGGCTCACCCGCCTTGCTATGTTGCGTTATGGGATCAAAGACATTCGCATGCTCAGCAATGGCAAAGTACAATTCCTAAAACGCTTTACATAGCACGCCGTATTAGTTGTGAACGGCACACTCAAAAGAAGGAGAATGAGAGTGGTAATGGTCACCAAAGCTATAGTCCCGGTTGCTGGCACAGGCTCACGCTTTTTGCCCGCGTCTCGGTCAGTTTCTAAAGAAATGCTACCTATCCTGGAGAAGCCTGCGTTGCAATACGCAATCGAAGAAGGAGTGCGTTCAGGCATTAAGAATTTTGTCATGGTTACCGGTAAAAATCGAGAATTGGTTCAGTCACACTTTGACCCAATCAATGAACGAGACTTTATGGCTATGCCACAAGCAAATCAACATGCCCTTGCATCATTACATAAATCAGTATACGCCGCTGATTTTAGTTATGTACCACAACACGAACCTGCAGGCCTTGGCCATGCGGTGTGGAGTGCGCGTCATGCAATTGGCAAAGAACACTGCGCCATCATGTTACCAGACGATATCATTCACGGACCAGTGCCGGGAATTGCACAACTCATAAAAATTGCTCAACAAGAAAAGTGTAATATTGTCGCTGTGCAGGAAGTACCAGGAAAAGACATTTCCCGCTATGGAGTGGTAGCAATAAAAAAGCAGTTTTCACCAAATCTTTTTCAAGTTAAGGAATTAGTCGAAAAGCCATCAACCGCACAAGCTCCCTCAAATCTAGCCATCGTAGGTCGATACGTCCTTTCACCATCAATTTTCGACTCACTGGAAGAACTAAACGCCCAATCAACTGGTGAAATTCAATTAACCGATGGCATACAAAACCTTTTATTTTCAGGCGAAAAAGTATTCGCTTATAAAATTCAAGGCACTCGGTACGACATCGGAAGCCCACTTGGCTACCTCAAGGCAAATCTTGCATTTGCGCTAAAGTCAGCTCAATACCAAGAAGAAATGACACAGTATTTATCGGAGCTTGACCGAGATATGCTAGTCATGCAAGGAAAAGCTGAATCACTTGGCAAGCACGCTGGACTATAAACATTCATAAACCCACCAATAAGAAAGGCCTCCCGAAATCGGGAGGCCTTTCTTATTAAACATACATTCTTATAATTTTGACACTGAGAGAAAAGAAGCCCCCCCCCTGTGTCAATTGCTTACCAAGAAATAAGTCTCTTGAATAGATTTTTACACTCAGTAAC
>JAUPVI010000084.1 GCA_030917105.1 Candidatus Babelota bacterium | reverse complement strand
TTCTTGCGCATCAGATAATGAATACAGAGGTAAAGCCATGACCTTGCACCCCCTGCCTATTAGGTATTGTGTAACAAGCTCAGCAGATCGTCCAACCAACCCTCCTGCTGCGTTTGGAAAATAAGGAAGCAATATATTTTTTGCTAAAGGACAACACTTTAACAACATCTCAGGGGGCTTATTATAATCAAGCGGAGCTAAAGAAACTCCGGTTACAGCTTCAGCTCGACCATCAAGCGCAGAAACTAATCCTTGATTAAGTGGGTCTCCGGGACCAGCGAAAACTATCGGTATGTTTAATTGGCGTTTACTCACTAAATTGACACACAATTGAGATAGCGTTACTCCCACCGGCATAATGAGGTCAGGATGTTCGTTAATAACTTCTTCAATAATTTGCTGAATAGCAGTGCTGTCTGCGCAACCAGGAACATATTTAAATGTAACCTTACAACCACTTTTCTGGGCTTGCATTGACGCGACCCCTTCACAGACTCCATTAAAAAATGGCGAATCTTTTGTTATAACTATGACGCAGGGTTCGCGCAAGATCCAGCGACCATGAATGGCCAAGTATCCAGCAAGCAACAGCACCAATGAACTACACAGCAAGTAGAAATACTTATCCTGAAAGAGAGATGATCGTTTCATATATTTTCTCGTTACCAAGCAATCGAGGGGCGCGCTCTTTTCACGGCACACCCCTCACATTCTTTTTAATACACTGCGTGAATTGACGTCATTTCAAGCAAATCTTCTTTTTCCTCAGTCAAATCCCGCACTTGCGCACGAATACTGCTCATATTGTGTCGAACCTCAATTGGTTCTTCAACAATCTCAAGTTCAAATGAATTCAATGGCAGATGCGTTTCCTTATGCTGCCACATCAAATTCATAAGTGAAGGCACATACGCCGCTGGCGCATTCCCAAAACCAATGGCTGCTCCGCGAGCTACAGAGGAAAGTTCGGACGCAAAGTGAATAATTCTATTTTTAGTGCAGAAACTTGCGATTTCGTCCAGATGCCCATAGACAGCGTCATCGCGCAATGTAATGACGGCTTCGCACACAGAGCCAAAACCCTCAAGATAATCAGCAATACTTTCATCCCCCACGATATAAACACGCAACGCTCGCATGCCAAACTTCTCACACTCTTGAATAATCTTCTGAGCAGCTTTGTCTTTTTGCAGAGCAATTGAATCAAAGCGACCGCTATACCCAGAAATAATAGATACTGTTTTAACAACACGGCTCAAACTCCTAAGTGAACGAATTTGCTTAGTAAGGCTACGTGCCTCAACCGCATATACACCATTCGTATTCGCCAAAAGTTGCCCATTCATGTCAACCAAATCAAGTGTTTCAGGGTCACCAATTACACAAAAGAGCTGTTGAATACAGCTGGTTAAACCCCATGCAACACGGTAGCGAGCAACTTCTGCGCTCGCAGCGTCACCAACAGTTATAATACGTGCAGGCTTCCGAGAAAATCCTTGAATAAACGGATGTTCATACAGCTTGCTCTGAAGATCTCCACGAGACTCATTCATTAGAATATGGTCATGTTCAGGAAAACTTCCATCAGCAGACCATTCAGTATAGGCAGACTTAAAAGCGTTAATAAAATCATAGGCCCAACCATTTCCATCCTGATTAAGGACAAAAAGGACTGGGCCTTCAGCAAGTTCTTTAAGATTTTGTACTTCAACATCCCATTGACGGTTGTTGCAATTAATTGACACCAACTTTTTGCCTGGTGCTTTAGCATTAAAACGGGGGGATCCCGATTGAGTCACTTTCATAATGATACTCCTCAATAGTTGATTAAACACTACAGCTGAAATCTCAGCCACCGTGCCAAACGGCATGGAATAGCCTATACCAAAAACCATGTTTTGCAAGCCCCCTTACCTGGCAAAAATCTGCGTACCACCAATACTTTCTCAAAGCAATAGGCTCCTAATATCCCGATAACTGCTCCTACTGGACCCACGGCACAGGGAGGCGAATCCTGCAAAGGTTAAATACCCCGCTCGTACCCCGGCCCAGGGGCCCTTGTTTTTCAAAAGGCTCCTCGGTAAAATTGCCGCGTGCTACGAGCGCGGGACGCTCGCCGCTTAATCATTAAGCCATCATGCAAGGAGAAAAAGCCATGAGGACACGCAAAGAAATGCAGTGGTTGCTGTGGAAATACATAGCGAGATACTGCCTTCTGGCTGGCGGGCTCGTTGCTTATATAGCCTTCTTTACCTGCCCGTACCACATGGAGCAAATCTACTCATATCGGGACCCACGCTGCCTTGAAGCCCTTCAGGCACTCGATCAGCAATCCTTAGTCCTCTTCGACATCGATGATACGCTTGTCTATGCCCCCGATGTTCTGGCAAATGTAAGGAAAGCAGATCTCGATTGGCGGTTTTTTGTTCGGCTCTTCTGGCGCTTCCCTCACCTGTACAAAAGATCAGCACGCGAAGAAGTAGCAAGCCGCATGCTGCTGCAAGCCCCGCGAGCGCTGATAGAAAAAGAGGCCGCAGAGCTCATTAACTCTCTTAAAAATAGGCATATACCAGTCCTCAGCCTCACTAACCTTCCTACGGGCGCCCTTGGCACAATCCCCTGCGCAGAAGAATGGTGCTACGAACTCCTCAAGTCGCTCGGCATAACCTTTAGCTCTACCCGTGCCGACACGCGCTTCACCACGGTACGAGACCACCCGCGCGCACCCATCAACGAAACGGGCCTTGACCTGAACATCCGTAATATGCCGCGCTATCGGGACAATTACCCAAGACTGTACAAGGGCCTCATTTGCACCAACCAGACACACAAGGGCCTCGTCCTCAGCGCATTCCTCGATCATGCTCAGAGCGCCCCGTCCCTGATTGTTTTTTTCGATGACACCGCATCAGCACTTCAGGAAGTGGGCGAGATATGCGCACACCGGGGCATCCCATGCAAACTCTTCCTCTATCGCGGCGCAGAATACCTCGGGCAAACTTTTTGCCAAACACGGGCCCTGAACCAGCTGAGCCGCCTCATACGAACCGGTGTCTGGGTGGGGGATGCAGAAACAGACGCTACTCTTCCTCAAGAAGGGCCAGATACTGCTCGTACACATACACCCGATCCCGTTTTTTGCCCGTAACTTCCTTAAGAATCCCGGCGGTCGTTAGCGCTTCCAACGCATCACGAGCGGTCGATGGATGAAAATCAAAAGACTGCACCAGGGCTGACAGAGATATTTGCGGCAGTTTTTTAAGTATCTCAAACACTCGCACGGCAGAAAACCGCGCCCGTCCCATTCGTTCAATTATTACCATATCTGAATCTTTGCCAGGCCAATTGGTGGTGATGGCCGCAATGGTACCGGTATATAAGTCGTATAGCGCTCACCGCCCGCCACATGTTCTACAGAGCGGCCAAGACGTTCATTTTTTTGCATAAAACCTCACTAAGTTGGTTTAGTGATGGCATACTAAACCAACTTAGCACTATATTTCCACTTAGCAGCTGGCCACTAAATCACTTTAGACTCAAAAAACAGGCCGAGCATTGACCGCCTAAAGAAAGTCGTGTTAATTTAGTACCGTCACTACTAAATCGACACGATTGGCGGAAAACCATGATCAAATCAGCACATTCAACAATGACAACGACTCTCTATCACCGCAATGCGATGGCAATACTCCACCGTTATGCCGCCATTTATCCAGCTGTTTCGCTCCAAGGACCCCGGCAATCAGGAAAAACCACACTCGCTCGGCTGGCATTTCCCTCCCACCCCTATGTCTCACTTGAAGACCTCAGCGTCCAACAACAAATTGCAGACGATCCACATTCTTTCATAGCAAAGTACAAAAACGGGGCAATTTTCGATGAAGTGCAAAACGCGCCGTCGCTGCTCTCTTATCTCCAAGAAGTTATTGATATGAGCGATGAAACGGGCCGCTTTATCATCACCGGTTCCCAAAACTTTGTGATTAGTCAAACCGTTTCTCAATCACTTGCCGGCCGGGTGGGGCAAATCACCCTCCTACCACTCGCCCTCTCTGAACTCAAAAATACTACCTCATTTATGCATTCTATAGTGCACGGGGGATACCCACGCCTCTACAAACACGCAATGGAACCGCATGAATTTTATCCCTCCTACATCGACACCTACATTCAACGCGACGTTCGACAGATACTCAACGTCCAAAATCTTTCCCTCTTCAAAAAATTCCTCACGCTCTGCGCAGGAAGAGTCGGTCGGCTTTTTAACGCAAGCGAAGTTGCCCGTGACTGCGGCATTTCTCCTCGTACCGCAGAGCAGTGGGTAAGCGTTCTTGAAGCAAGTTATACCGTATTTTTACTACGCCCTTACCATACAAATTTCAATAAGCGGCTCATAAAAATGCCCAAAATCTACTTTTATGATACGGGGGTAGCCGCATCACTTCTTGGCATACGAACTGAGGAGCAAATGGAAATTCACTTTGCGCGTGGTGAACTGTTTGAAAACCTTGTCATTCTTGAAGCAATGAAAGCACGATTCAACGCAGGCCTCGTGCCCAGCCAATACTTTTGGCGAGACTCAACCGGCAGAGAAGTTGATTTGCTGGATGAATGGGACGGTACCACCTCAGCATTTGAAGCAAAAGCCTCGATGACAGCGCATCCCAATGATGCAAACAACCTCGATGATCTAGCAAAGCTCATACCAACACTACAGCGCTACATAGTACTCGGTGGTCCTCAAAAAGGTGCAGTTGCAAACACCACACTCATAACACCTAACGAGATAGAAAAAGTGCTGGAGTGGAAACCGTAATAAGCTTCACCCTCCTTCTCGCGTGGCTCGCTGCTCCGCATGCACACGCGTGGAATCAAGAAATCTCTTGCTTGCCCCCCCCCCTGGATGATACAATTAGCAACGTAAAATCTATCGTTTTCC
>JAUPVI010000083.1 GCA_030917105.1 Candidatus Babelota bacterium | reverse complement strand
TGACGGAATCTCACCATCTCCAGGCGTAACACTTGAAGGGGCTGGATCAACAGCGTCCGCAGTAAAGGCCACAGGCCTTTCTTCAGCTAGCAGGCCTGGCACTACAACAGCTGAGCCTGAAGCTACATCCACTGGAGTTTGAACTCCCGGTGCATGAGATGGAGTCGGCCCTACAGCGACCGAAGCTGCAACCGGCGGGGTCACAGCTCGCACAGGAGTAACTTGCGTTACAGGTGGACCACCTGCTCCAGCTGAAGTGACTTCAGGCAGCGTTATAAATGGTAACGAGTCTGGATGCGATTCAAACTGTTCTGCGAGACGCTTACTCTCTTCTTCCTGAAATAGCCGTTCCAACGCAAATCCACTCCACACTCCTTCATCAGTTACGGTAGACGCAAAAGAAAGAGCAAAGGATAACTCTCCCCCTACATCTCCAATCTCCGACTTCAATAACGTCGAGCGATCCTGAAGCGCTGCGGACACCTCTTCCGGCAAAACGCAACCCTCTCGCTGTGCTAAGCGTATGAGTCTGTACGCCTCGTAGACATGAGCCTCCAGACACCTATGCAACCCTGCTTCTGGTACACTTTTCCTGTAAGCATCGTACACCTCCGCATCAAGAATCAAAAACTCCAACAATGCTTGAAGCTCTTCTGATGTTAGCCCTGACAGCGAATGAACGTTCATTCGCATAAAAGCTCTTACGCGATCCCGCAACACAATCCCGCTACGCCTCTCCGCCCGTAGCGCTGTAATCTTCGCAGCAAGTCCTTTCAGAGCAACACTCTGGGAATCAGCAAAATCAC
Source organism: Candidatus Babelota bacterium (assembly GCA_030917105.1). Lineage (GTDB taxonomy): Bacteria > Babelota > Babeliae > Babelales > JAUPTZ01 > JAUPTZ01. The sequence goes on along the minus strand of JAUPVI010000083.1, from coordinate 4,167 downwards.
TCTCCAGTGCGTACATCGCCTCTTCGCATCCGAGCAAACCCTCTTCCTCTCCCTCAAAGTCATCAGATATGTCCTCTTCAGACTCAGAAACAGAAGAACTACTCTGCGAAACACTCTCACTCAAATCAACTGTTACAGGGGTTGACGGAGCAGTAATTCGCAACGCGCCAGCACTATCATTACCTTTTGGTTTATCACCCCCCTCGCGACGCTCATCGCCTGGGATCGCAGTAACGCAAGGCGGAGTGGCTGAACGCAATACGCCAGACGGGGCCGGTTTCGAGGACACTTCAGGCAATGCAATAGATGTGGGAGATGTTGCCCGCCCAATCAGCGGCGCTTCCACAACAGCTTCCGGCTTCACGCTCGGTTGACTAATTTCTGCTAACGCTGGCTGGTTAATTATGTCTAACGCAGAGGCACGCACAGGCACATCATTATCTTTTGGCTTACCACCCTCTTCACGGTATCCATAACCGTATGCCTCAACCCCACCGGCCAATAAAAGCGCCGCCAAGCTTGGGGCTACTAATTGGAGTGTTGCCGCACGCTGCTCTTTACTGAGAAGCCTTTTAAGCTTTGTTTTGTCTAATTTGCCCGTAGCAAACAAGTAAGCCAAATTCGTAGCACCAAGAGCGGCAAAGAGAGCCGCATAGGCATGCCGGTTGCTCTTGAGATGAGTAGATGCTTTAAAATCTCCAGCAGACACGCTCTGAACACCACCCAAACTCGCTAAGAAGAGTACCAACAAGCACATATTCCTCATTTTCATACAATTTCCTAAAACTAAAAACGTGACATGACTTATAGTCAACGCAATTCAATTTAATGGACGACATAGTCGTCATTGCGAGAAACGCAGTGCCGAAGCAATCCATGGCATGTATGCATCAGATACGTCAATGGATCGCCACGCCGCCACCAGGCGGCTCGCAATGACGTGCCAACGGCACGTCTCTAAAATCAACATTTTGCACTACAACATCTCTAGGTTAAACTATTCAGCACAACCCGTAAATGCTTTAGCTATCACGCTACAAATTAGCCTGCCACTAGGCAAATACAAAAGAGGCACCAACTCTTTCACGAGCAGATGCCTCTTCTTATTCTTTAAAAGAGAAATTATACAAACAACCCAGCGATTGCAGCACAGAGCAAGTTGGTCAGCGTTCCACCAAGCAATGCCAGCATGCCAAGTCGACTGAGCAATTCACGCTTTGACGGCACCAAGGCACCGATACCACCAATTTGGATACCAATGCAGGAAAAGTTGGAGAAGCCACACAACGCATAGGTCATAATAACTTGTGACCGCCCTGAAAGCCCAGACTTTACCATGTCGATGTAGGCCACAAATTCGTTTACAACCAATTTGGTTCCCAGCAATGCACCAGCCGCTTCAATTTCAGCTCCTGGAATCCCGATAGCGTACGCAACCACGGCAAAAATCTTACCAAAAATGATACTCAAGGTAAGTGGTGACTCACAAAAAATGCCAGTAACTGCACCTAAAACATAGTTAACCAGAGCGATAATACTGATAAATGAAATCAACATTGCAGCAACATTTGCTGCCAATGACATACCATCAACAGTACCAGCCGAAATAGCATCAAGTACGTTTTTTGTTTCGGGGCGCATATCAGCCAAATCTGCATCGGACATCCCTTTTTCTGTTTCTGGCAAGAGGATTTTAGCAATCAAGATAGAACCAGGAATAGCCATGATACTTGAAGCCAACAAATGGTGCATGGGAACCCCAAGGCCGCCATATACTGCCAAAATCGCACCGCTCAAAGTAGCCATGCCGCTCACCATAACAACCAAAATTTCAGATTCGGTCATGTCTTTGAGATAGTTCTTTATAAGCAATGGCGCTTCTGTTTGCCCCATCATGCTGTTTGCCGCAGCACACAGCGTTTCAGGACCGGTTGTACCAAGCAGAGGACGAACCACTAACGCAAGGATCTTAACCACTTTTTGCACCACGCCAAGATGGAAAAGCAATGACATTAAAGCACCGATGAAAATAATCATCGCCAGCACTTTTACACCAAAAATGAATCCCCATGGGCCAGCAGGATTGCTCAGGCCACCAAAAACAAACGCCGCCCCTTGGTCAGCAAATTGATATATTTTTTGAAACCCATTTGCAAGACCAGCAAAAATGGAGCTGCCAGCTGCAGTACACAGAATGAAATAGGCCAGCACTGCTTGGAGCCCTAAGCCTTTTACTACTACATCAAACGCAATGCGCTGACGGTGTCTTGAAAAGGCATACGCCACCAATAACACTAGGCCTATACCAAGTAATCCTACAAATCGGCCAGTAGGCAACATATCTACGATATTCATATTAACTCCAAATTATGTGCTCTGAGGCCTTCAACAAAATAGGCCCCGTTGCTGATTATACAAAGGGGCCATAGCGTATCTTTTTTTACATGAAAGTGAAGTAAAATTATTTCTTCATCCGACCTTTATACTGCAAACACTGACCAGCATACTGCTTGAGCAATGCTTCCACGTGCCCGGAAATAAAAATAGCCGGCGCATCAAACAAATTATGATCTAAAATTATCTTATACAACCCATCAACCGCCTGAAAAAGCTGCTTGTCGCCTCCCTTGTCCGTATGATTTTTCATACAAAAACGCAGATATGCCTTACGATACAGTGCGGCTGAAGTTAGGGCATTCACGCTAAACGGAGTCAGCATTTCCTGCAATACAGCAACCGCTCGCGCTACCGGGCTCGCGTCCTGCCGATTCGTAGTACGATCAGCGCTTGGACGGTAGCCGTTTGATGACGCATCTTTTGGCACAACCACAGAAGAATACGGTACCCCAGAATCAATGAGAGCATGTGCCTGCTCAACTTTTTGTACTAACTCTTGCACACGTCGCTCTTCTTGCCCTGCGATGGTATCCAGCTGTACCACTCGATGACGAACCTCAGCCAAAATTCTTCGTGCCTGATCAATCTGTGCTTCAACGCTATTTTTCTGCTCTTTGCTTTCTCGCGCAAGCCCCTCCATAGAGCGTAACTTTTCTTTCAAATCAAGATTCAGTGCACTAAATTCTTGTTGCGAAGCCAATACGCCATGCTTTGCTGCAGCAATTTCTTCGACAACACGACGCATATACCGCTGATTTGCATCCGCTTGCTCACGATAAACAACTGTCTGTTTCTTAAGATTTTCAACCTCATCATCCATCTGATTAATCGCAGCATGATTACGTGTCATGTGCAGATGCAAATCATGAGTTCGGGCTGTAAGTTCGGCCAGATGACCAGACAATGCCATCTTATCTTGCGCCAATTGAGCAAGCGCCATCTCTACTTCCATCTTTAAGTCAATCAATGTCGTAAGAAAAGTAAAATTATTATTATCGCGAATACTTTCGAGCAAAAGACGCACATTTTCCAAATATAGATGCCGGTCGGCAAGTTCCTTACTCAACCGGTCCACTTCATACTGCAACTCGATCCGCATCTGCGCAAGAGACGCCTGGTACTGGGCCGCATCTGTCGCTAGCATCTGTTGCATTTGCGCAATCTTGGCATCAGCCTGACGCATAAAATCGTTAATTGGCAACGCATCAAAGCGCGCTTGCAAAGAAAGGGTAATTGCTATCGCATCAGCATACTGTCCCCGAAGCGCCGCAAGAGCCTTTTCGCGCGCAGCCCGCTCTTGCATAATGGCAATACGGTTTGCTACAAAAAAAGCGGTGGCAACCAATACAGAAACAGCAGTAGCAACTATCGCACCTTTATAGTGAGAAAAAAAACCAATCTTATATTCGGCAGAAGAATTATAACTCTCTTTATACGGATTTTCAGTCGCTGCAAAAACACCAAGATGAAACCCCAGCATCATAACCACAAGCCATGAACGCCATTTCATAATAAAGAGCTCCTTAAAAAAGATGTTATTGTGCCTTACGTGCGCGACGAGCCTCGTCGACTAATGCATCAATAATTTCATGCATCTGTCCTTGCATCACATAATCAAGCTTTTTTAGCGTCAGCCCAATACGATGATCAGTTACACGGTTTTGCGGATAGTTATACGTACGAATTTTCTCAGAACGCTCGCCACCGCCAACTTGCTGCTTGCGGTTTGCCGCTTCTTTTGCCGCTTGCTCTGATTTGTTTTTGTCCATC
>JAUPVI010000082.1 GCA_030917105.1 Candidatus Babelota bacterium | reverse complement strand
ATTGGAAGCGCATAGAGTGACGCTTTCAGAAGAAGAAACTATTGATGGCTTTGGTATTGGCATTTCGCCGAAAAATCCCGCACTGCGAGCAGAAATTGAAAACGCGATTGCAACGCTTAAGGCGGATGGTACAATGGCGACTCTGGTCGCGAAGTGGTTTCGTCTGTAAACAAAGAAAGAAGTAAAGAAGTTATGAATCCCGTTATTTCCCTCTTTATCTCCGGTACTTTAACCACGCTCTGGGTAGCGATTGTTGGCCTCAGCATTGGCATGACGGTCGGCTGTGCTGCCGGCATCATGAGCTCAAAGCGGCTCGCCTCGCCAATCATGGCTCGATGCATACAGATCTATGTATTTGTTATGCAGGGCACCCCCCTGTATGTGCAGCTTCTTCTCGCCTGTTTTGCCTTACCCCAATTACTTCGTATGCACATTAGTCCGCTGACCGCCGGCTGCATTACCATCGGACTCAACTCGGTTGCCTACGTTGCTCAAATCGTACGCGGCGGCATCAACAGTATTCCGGCTGGCCAGTGGGAGGCCGCATATGTACTTGGCTACTCGCAACGAGCAACGCTCTGGTACATCATTCTGCCACAGGTTATCCGCACCGTCTTACCTTCACTGGTAAATGAAACAATTTCGCTGGTTAAAGAAAGCAGTATTATGGGAGCCGTGGGCGTCGTAGAACTGACCAAAGTTGCTAAAGATGCGGTAAGCCGTACCCTGGAACCACACTGGTTTTTAATTGCCGCCGGCATTTACTTGGCTATCACAGGCCTCCTGGGCCTGGTGGCACACGCACTTGAACGAAAGTTTGATTATGATAAAGGGAACTAAAATTTCACTAGCCTATCCACACCAAGATGCGCCACGTATCGTCCTAAACAATGTTTCTTTTGAAGTCCCAAAAGGCAGAATTACCGCTTTTGTTGGCCGCAGTGGCGCAGGCAAAACCTCCATTCTTCGCTGCTGTGCACACCTTACAACTTCGTACACCGGCACTCTGACACTCCAAGATCGCCCACTTTCCAGCTACAAGGACCAAGAGCGAGTACACACGGTCGGCTTTGTATTCCAACAGTTCAATTTGTTTCCGCATATGAACATCATGGAAAATTGTACCGCCGCACTAAAATATGAAGGTTTACTCTCAGAATCGGCCATCGATGACCGAGCACAAGAACTTTTAGCTTTGGTCGGCATGTCGCCGTACATATCACGCTACCCACATCAGCTCTCTGGTGGCCAGCAGCAACGAGTGGCGATCGCCCGGGCTTTAATGCTGCGTCCATCGGTACTCCTCTTTGACGAGCCAACCTCAGCGCTTGATCCAGAAAGCACTGCTATGCTGGCAACCGTCCTAAAAAATCTTTTGAACCATGGCATTACGGTGGCATATGCGAGTCATGATATGCAATTTATTGCAGCAACACGCGATAGGATATATCTTATGGAGCATGGCACGATCATTGACACCTTTGACAGCGCACACCAGCAAATGAGCGATTCACCAAAAATTGATCAGTTTTTACGATCGGCTCTTTCTTTTTAAAAAAATTCCCGTATAATACTCCTCTCCTTTGGGAAAAGTTCTTTAAAAAGATCGCGGTGGATGTAGCTCAGCTGGTAGAGCACCAGATTGTGGTTCTGGGTGTCGCGGGTTCGAGCCCCGTCATTCACCCCATTGTTCTTCTTCATATTCGGTAAAAATTTAGTCGGGGTGTGGCGCAGTTGGTAGCGCACTCGCTTTGGGAGCGAGGGGTCGTCGGTTCGAGTCTGACCACCCCGACCATTATTTTTTACACTCCCTTATGTAAGGGAAGTTCCATAAAAAACACAATTACATCATTTCTGAAAAACCACACATGCTGTGTGGTGTCGATATACCAAAAATAGAGGTGCCCGTAGCTCAGCTGGATAGAGCAACGGATTTCTAATCCGTAGGTCGCAGGTTCGAATCCTGCCGGGCACACCAGCTTTCGCCTTTTCGGCGCCGCAAGGCACGCCGAAAAGAGGCTTCAGCTGGCAGGCCAGCCTTCTTAAAGGCCTGACTGCTGGAATGCGAAAGCGTCGTCCGCCGTAGCTGCGAGAAAGCAGCGTAGGAGGACTGGCTGCCCGAACTTCTTTAAACCCTTGAACCCTGCTCCACCCTGAAAATACACTCACCTGGTTATCACAATAACTTCTCCCCAACCCGAATACACCTCGCTTTAAGGAGAAGTTATGTGTTACGTTTATATACTTCGTTCAATTAGTTTCCCCACTCAAATTTATATTGGCTATACCACCAACATAGAAGTACGACTTATCGTGCATAATGCAGGAAAATCCCCATTTACTGCAAAAAACCGACCCTGGATTCTGATCTGGCATTCAGCATTTTTACAAGAATCCAAGGCCATAGAGTTTGAAAAACACCTCAAGTCAGGATCAAGCCGAGCATTTGCAAAACATGGGTTTGTCCTCCGAAGCTAGGTTTAGCGTAGCCGGGCAAGCAGCCGCCCCACCAGAGACCGCTCTCCTCGCTTCATATAATCAATCGCCAGTCCCGCAACAGCCACCGTCCCCGTAATGGCCGCTGCTTGCAACAGCGTAATATCCTGTTTTTGTTGAACAACCACTACCTCATGTACCCCTGGTTTGGCAGCATCCTCGACCACCAAAACAACATCAGTCGCATTGTGCCCTACTGATACCACATCGGTTGAAACAACGCGAATATCGTCAACAGCGGCAATAGCAGGCTTCGTTTCTGGCATTACCACTGGCGCTACCACTGAACGCGGGGCTGGAACACCCACCGGTGCAGGAAGGGCATCCGGCAAAGTCACTGCACGACGACTACGAACACGCGATAATACCGGAGCGCTCTGGCTCATACGCGATCGAACCGCAGGCAAGGAGAAGGCAGGGCGCTGCCGACTGCGGCCATCCTCATCCTCTTTCGTGGAAACAAAAGGGGATGCTAATTCCCTATCCGAACTCTCATCAGGCAAACTCAACTCTGATTCGCTGAGAGGGCTTTCAATAGCCAACGGAGTAGTCAGCAGCGGCGCCGGCCAAACACCATGGCCATCGTCCTCGGGCGCATCGACAATCGCGATCGCTGGTGTACACGGCAAAAGAGTTGTTGAATCTATAGAATGATGCAAAGATGCATGCCTTTTTTCTCGTGTCCTGCCAAGCGACCGTGGCGGCACCATTGATGTCATCATAATGCCATGGGGCGCCCTATCAAGGCGTATAAAAAGCGGAATGCCAGGCCTAAGTAAATTCCATGGTTTATAGAGCTTTTTCGAATTAATTTCTTTAGACTTTTGCCGCGGAACAGAAGTAATTATACCTTCCGGTTCAGTGTTCAACGCAGCCTCTTCTTGCAATAGCAAAACCGTAGAGACACCATCTTGATCGTCTTCGTTATCCTTTGATTCCGCATAATCCAGCGAAATCTGCGAGGCACTATCCTCCTCACCATCACTAAAACTCTCAATATCACTCTCCTCAGGCGACTGGAACGCGGTTGATTCAGGAGAAAAAAACCGATGTGGTGTTGTAGGGGGCGTTAATTGCTTGGCAAGATTAGTTAGGCAATCTGCTCGGTTAGAGACTACTCTGAAACCATGCAGAAGTAGGAAGTCACCTGGCCCCCAATAACAAATATCATGCAAAAAAGGAAGAGTGCTCGCTAATGGCTCCTCCTGCGCTTCTGGTCGTTGAGCAAGTTCATCTACTAAGACATCGTAAGCATATTGCCGCGTAAATAGTCTTCCTTGCACATTCTCGAGCCACCGGTTGTTGTTTTCTACCGCGTCAACAATAATCTGTAATGCAAAATCAACCAAGCGACCAGTCGGCTGTGGTCTTCGCGACCACTTCTTCTTGGTTACTGCACCCGTTTCATCATCAATCGGCACTTTTTCTAACGAGCGCTCTCTATATGGACGCCCCATAAAATTCCCTGCCTGCACGCCGAAAGAGGCAAGGGCGCCCCACACAAGAACGCCCCATAAGATTTTTTTATACATATTCCCGATCCCCTACTCACCTTGAATTCCTTAGCTATTGGCAGAACCGAACAAACACTGCATCACGTTACGCGCGCATTTTTTTCCTTTTGTCCAAGCACGTGCCAGCACCGAGTCAGGCCCACGTTTTGCATAATCTGCGCCAATAATAACGACCAACGTCCCAGACAGGATGAGTGCTGCTTGCTTCATGGTGATATAGCTTGCATCTTGCATCTCAACGACTGGTGCACTTTGAGTTACTGCAGCCCCATTTTCCAACGCTGATTGAGGAGTTGGTGCTGGAGTTACTACTACTTGAACCTCTCTCGGTGCAACAACTGCTACTGAATCATTAGTCAATGCTTGCTGGGGCTCTGCGGGCAAAGCTGGTGACGCTAAGCCAGAAAGAACTTCAAGACAACCTTGGCGTGGAGAGCCCTTTTTAATGCTCAGCTTTTCGGCTAATTCAGACACTCTCTGTGGATGTTGAGTAATAAAACTCTGAAACCTTTCCAAGCCTTGAATCATCGTGGTTACCGGATAACTCTGTTCCCGGCCCTCTTGCTCTTTCAACGTTGCAATAATAGCCGTATAGAGCTGCGCACGAGAGAACTTCTCTTTTTTATGTTTTTTTGTGCCAGCATCGATCATTGTGACGGAGTATACTTCTGTATTCCAATCTTGAGCATGCGCCAAAGAGTCGTTGGTCACTTTCAGGGCAATGTCAAAAAGAGCGCCCGGCGTATATTCCTTATGACGAACCGTGGAACGCAGATGACCTTGCTCATTTATATAGAAAGAGGTTCGGGCTAGATGCGTTCCTTTAATTTTTTTTTCTGACCAGTCTTTTTCAGTTTTAACGAAAAGCTTTTTTGTCGGCATTGCTCCGACATCAATTGACACCATCAATAAGAAACCATGTAGTAGCATTTTTTTCATGTATTCCTCCCCGCAATGATACGTTGCATACTGCAACGGTTATA
>JAUPVI010000081.1:3709-5008 GCA_030917105.1 Candidatus Babelota bacterium | reverse complement strand
GATCGTTAAGTTTAGCATTAACGTTAAAGCCGCCTTTAATTAAGCTCTTAATAGCTGCTGTATCTCCGCTAAAGGCTGCATAGTCCATTTTAGTTTCCTGAGTTTCCATATGAGCTGGAAGGCTTGGAGTGCTTGGTTCTGCGGCTACGATATCCTCAGTGAGGGATTTCTTCAACCACGCGATTTTGCTAGTCGCTTCTTCTGACCAGCTTAATATTAGGGTTCTTTGTTCTTTTCTTTTTTCATCTAATCCAAAGACTGGAACGTTTTTTATAAAATCAGCATAGAATTGAGAAAGATTTTGGTGCAGTTCTCTAACTTTTTCTAGGTCTGTGAGGGAGTCAACAGTCTGCATCTGGCTTCTAAAGTACTCAAATGCGGCTGTCGACTCTGCATCGATTTCTCCTTTGATTGCTTCAATGCGTTCGTTTACTGCCTCTTTCATTGCGTCTGGCCAGGCGAGAACTCTTCCATTATTCTGATCAATGTTTTTCAATTCGATCTCGAGCGAAAGATGTAGTGCCTTGAGATGGTGGACTTTGTCCTGTGGAGTTGGGCCTGCTTCTCTTTCTTTGAGTTCCACCCATTTTTTGATCATGTTTTCAAAGAGAAACCCGGTTGATTCTAGATAATTTTTAGCTTCATCACTTGCTTCGTCCTTGTTTGTATTAAAAGCACCCATCATTTCGGCTGTATCAAGAAGGTATTGCACGTCTTGCTCAATCCTAGCAGTGTGTCATTGCATGTAGCAAGTGCTTTTTCAATTTCTGCAGTGTGAGCCTTACGCTGTTCTATGCTTGACGACGGTGCTGGCGCAGGGTCCGCTTCGGCCGCTTCTTGGGGCGCGGCCACATCCTCTTCCTCGGTTTCTGGTTCTTCGGCTGCCGCTGGTTCCACCGCTGGCGAAGGGGTGCGGCTTGATATTGCGGATGACGCCTGGCTTGAGTTCGTTGGAATGGATGGGATTGGCAGATCTTTTTTTTGTTGGTCACTATCTGTTGCGGTACTTAAAGGAGCAGCTGGGGCCACCGGTTGGGATGTAGCATAGCCGTTGGACGGGGTGTGACCGCTAGAGCCTGATGAAGCGGCCTCTAGTTCGGCAAGGTGTGCTTCGAGAAGCATCTTCCTTTGCGCCTTAAGCTGACGAAGAACTTTCTTTTTAAACTCATTTGGCTCTTCTGCAAGCTTTTCTTGTATCTCTCTCTCAAGGTCACTTAGCTTTGCACGGAGTGATTCAGCTGTTGCGCCTGTGGTGGTGGTTTCGTTTTTTATCTCCTCTTTTTCAATAAGACGCGTTAT
>JAUPVI010000081.1:0-3699 GCA_030917105.1 Candidatus Babelota bacterium | reverse complement strand
ATGGCACCGAAGCATTCGAACCAGCGGATGGAAGGTTTTTGATTATGGTTTCAAACCTCTTTGCTGTTTCTTCTGGGGTATCTTGCTTTTTTTGCGTTATTTTTGGTCTAGCGGTTGGTGCGATGTCGGGTTTTGTAAGCTTTTCTTTTAGCTGGGTTTCGTATCTGTGGAGAGTTTTTTTATTAGGGTTTTCTTTTGGCACACGGTTAATAAATTCACTCAAATCGTTCAGTATTTTTTTTAGTTCAGATGCCGATTTTTGGTAAAGCCTCTCTGTTTTTCTACCAAATTCTTTTGTCTGGTCTGTTATTTCTTGTGCTGACAGTAGATGGGCTGTATAGCTAGGAAGCGGGAGAGGTGTAGTCGGTGCGGGAATCATTGGTGGGGAGATGAGTAGTGCATTTCCTGTTCTTTCTGTGTTCTCTTCGCGGGCATTGCTGCTTGAGAGCTCGGATATGCCGTCTAAGGCTACTGAGGCAGTATGCTCAGGCTCAAGTTGAGCTGCATTGCCGTCTACGTCCTCTTTATCGTTGTCTTCCTCAGCAGGTCTAGGGGTGCTTTCTCCGGCATTGCCTTCAGTACTTATGACAATTGACGGGTCATGCTTTGGTGCTTCTTGTGTGTTGGCCGAATTGCTGTCTTTGCTATTCTCATAGCCGTATCCATTGGCTTCAACACCTCCGGCAAGGAGGAGTGGCAGAATGCTGGCGAGGAATAGTTGCGTTGTCGCTGCGCGATTTTCTTTGTCGAAAAGTTTTTTTATTTTAGCTTTGCTGAGCTTGCCACTCTTAAACAAGTAGGCCAAGTTCAAGAGACCGGCGGTACTCAGTCCTAGGGCATACGTATGGCGATGCGCTTTGAGGTGGGAGTTGAATTTGGTGAGGGTTGATGGTTCCGCCCCGGTATCAGCGGCAAGGAGAGTGGTGCGTAGACTGTTGGTGGCAAGTGCTATAGTGAGCAGTAAAGAAAGTAAGCGAAAGCGCTTGATATTCATAGAGGGTCTCCCGGGTAAATTTATGGTATTCATGTTTTATTTTACACTATTTGAGTAAAAGAGTTCAAATGTTCGCTGTTTTACTCAAATATCAAAGGCCGCTTGTCAGGGCGCGTAGTTCGGCTATGCGAAGGAAGTATATGCTGCATTCAAGGCTTTGGAGGTCGTTGATTGGTCAACGGTATCTTTTCATTTAAGGTTATTTATATGCTTGAGATAGTACTATGATCGGCTGTTTTTTGAAAGGAGCTTTATGAATATTTCAGTATTGGTGGTGTGTGCGTTATTGGGGAATGTAACCACTATGCTTGCTACTTCCGTGCAAGCAGCGCCAGGAAGATTATATGCAGCTCCGGGGCAATTTGATTCGCTCATTAGCTCTCTGCGCGGCCGCTTGAAGAAAGCGCAAGAAGTTAATCCTATGGATGGCGTAATTAAGTCTTTTTCCGAGACATTGAGCGCAGTGAATGAATTGCTCGTTCAGCAGCAGCCACAATGGAAAGCATTCCTTGCTACTGAGCAAGGCATAATGTCTGTAGCGCTCGATATTTCTATGTTTATCGCTGGTATTGCGACAGTACTTTCTACTATGCCTCCGGCTTCTGACGATGTTATGAAGACATACCGCCTTGTTGCTGCCGACTGCAATAAGGCTCTGAAGGCAGTTATTTCAAACCCCAAATTTATGTTGTTACCTATGACCTCGGACGAAGCAAAGGCGATGCTAAATACTAATAATAAGCAGCCTGAATCAGCGACGAATTCTGCCAGCATTGTTATGCCAGCCGCGCCGCTTTCTGGCCCCCCAACTCCTGCCGTCGACATGCAGCCAGCATCATCAGCATCGACTGATATAGCGGCTGGGCAGAGCATTTCGCTTTCAGGTCCAATGGGCGCAGCAACTGTGCCGTCTGATATGAGCATTCCTACTTCGGGTGTAGCGGTAGCTTCTACTGGACCATTAGCGCCTGATGCAGGTCCCACATCACCTGTGGTGCAGGGTGCCGTTTCCGTTTCGCAGCCCGAAACGATTAATTGATTTTTAATAGTGATTGCTTGTAGTGGGCGAGAAGATCTCTTCCTGCGGAAGGATCGATGATTTTCTATGTGTGTTGGTTCCGTTGCGAAGACCCGTTATGCCATAGACACCTCTTGCGCAGCGTGCGCGGAGGCGAATGGTGGAGAGAGAGGGATTCGAACCCCCGATGCCTTTCAACATAACGGTTTTCAAGACCGTCGCATTCAACCGCTCTGCCATCTCTCCATGAATATACATATTTTTTTGCTTGCTCGTAGGCGATAGAAAATGTAAACCTGACCTTCTTTGCAGGGTACTTCGTAGTTGCAAAGGCAAAAGCTGGTGGAGAGAGAGGGATTCGAACCCTCGATACCCCTTTCAGAGTATACACACTTAGCAGGCGCGCGCTTTCGACCACTCAGCCATCTCTCCGTACCGTAATATTTTGTTTTCACGAATACTATCACATATATTTTATAGACCGCAGGTTTTGGTGAACCTGTTTAGTTGTAGAAGTAGGTGGCGTTGTTAAGCTTTTTGTCGCTTAGCCTTCCCTTTTGGCGCGTTTTGCGGCGTTTGAGGGGCGAAAACTGGTGCGCCCAATAGGAGTCGAACCTATAACCGCCAGATTCGTAGTCTGGTACTCTATCCAATTGAGCTATGGGCGCACATACATTTCAAAACGAGCGGGGAGTATAGTCAATAAAAAAACGATTGTCTTCAGAAAAGTGTATTTTCTGAGAATTTTTTTATTTTGTTCGTCGAAATAGTCTTTTTTACCTCATATAGAAACATTTTAGCCCAACATATTGGTTTATTTTTTGCGTATATGCTAAGATCCGCGGCCCTTTTTTTACAGATACAGCCGTTTTACCATAGTTTTATCGTATTTTGGATGTATTGCATGTATAAGGAAATTGTATTTGGGCTCGCAGTAAGTGTTTGTTTTGTTGGGAGTGCAAGCGCTGCTGATGGAGGCATTGTAAGGATAATTTCAGGGACGGACGGCTTTCTAGACTCGGCGCAATTGTGCGCAGCCAAACAATACCAAGATTTTTTTTTGATACATACCTTGCATCTCTCCATGAATTATGTCTGGAGTTTCGTCTTGCAAAACCGTAAACACCGTCCTCAAGGCTCAATCGATGCGTACCGCTCATATAAAGAGCGTTTTCAGCATGAAAGACGCAAGCTTCTTGATGTATTGGGTTCTTCTCGCCATAAACTTACCCGAACTGATGTAATGCTGCTTGAGCTTTATACAACACACATTTTTATGTGGGGATTTATGTGCGCTCTTGTGGACGGCTATGATGCTTCGTCGCGTATAAGGGATGAGCAGACGTTCAATAACTTTTCTTATTATTGTGAGCTGGTCTGGAATACGTTACAGGAAAATCAAAAACAAGATGCTGACTTTACTTGTCGGTTAAGGGAAAAAGAAAAAGTGGAGCTTGGACTAGATCATCTGGCAGAGTGGAATCGTTGGCAGGCTGAGATTGTGCCAGCATGTAAGCTCGTAGCATATGAATATAAACACCCCACCGTGATAGGCAAAAAAACGCCAAAAAAAACCTCTTGCATAACAATAGAATATGACTTGGCAGGATAGGTCTTTTTTTGGCCTGCGAGCGCAGCCGGCCTCAGTTTTTAGTATTCATACGTTGTTGGGTTTAGTTCATGTATA
>JAUPVI010000080.1 GCA_030917105.1 Candidatus Babelota bacterium | reverse complement strand
AGTTCCTTATAAGCTTTGATGGGTCTTGCGCAAGTACTGTCCGCAGAAACATGAAAATTGCGCGATGGTTTGGCGAAAATAATCTAACTGATCTAGAAATTGAAAGTAATGTAAATAAAATTATCGGCACATTCAAGAGCAACAGGAGATACAAAATAATTAAATCCCTTGTTCCAACAGCCATGGGTGTCTGCGGAGCCTACTTTACTTTCATGGCTATCAGCCTATTCGGTCAAATGCGCCGTGAAGCACAAACAGCAGCATACATTCAACGACGACTTTCTTCCATTAACGCTCTTTTCCGCGCGCTAGCGTCAATCAACAGCCTGCCGGCCGTACAAACAGTAAGCGAATTGAGAATGCAAAGCGAACGGTATAGTGAAACAACAGAGATGGAACTCGAAGAGCTAGCTCGCCGTCTTGATAAAAATAAGTTTGTGCCACCAGCAGATGGCGGCATACCCGTGACATTTAAAACTTTTTTTGCTGGCAAGGGAGACGTTGCAAATGCTCTTCTTGAGGCAAAAAAAGTGATGGCAAAAGCAAGTGATGGCATGATTCTCATTGGTCACCTCGATGCCTACCTTTCCGTAGCAAAATTACTTCGGGAACGAAAGAATTCACATGCGCCATACTGCTTTGTAGAGATCCTGGAAAACCAATCGACCCCTGTTATCAATGCAACAGACTTCCATCACCCAGTGGTCAATGAAAAAGTCGTTGTCACCAACTCAATCGCTATTGGCAACAACAATAATCCGCGCAGCATCATGATAAGCGGCGTTAACGCAGGCGGTAAATCAACACACATGAAAGCAGTTGCCTTGTGCTGTATTTTTGGCCAGGTCTTTGGTGTGGCGCCGGCACGCTCGTTCTCTTTTACGCCATTTCATACTATCAATACCCACCTCAATATTACTGATGACGTAAGCAAACAACAATCACTCTTTCGTGCTGAAATAACGCGAGCACAAGAACTCCTTGATACTGTGAATGCGTTGCCAAGCAACCAATTTAGTGTCACCATTTTGGATGAAATTTGTACCGGTACCGAATACCTAGAAGGTCAAGCGCTTGCTCATGCAATAGCAAAAAAGCTTGGTATGTATCCAAATAGCGTCTTACTCCTTGCTTCACACTTCCCAGGCCTTACAACACTGGCAAAAGACAGAAAAGACCTTTATAAGAACATGAAAGTCGTTGTAGAAAAAGATGAAAACGGTGAATTTGTCTATCCATACGGCCTCTACGAAGGATCAACAACACAACAGATTGCCCCTGACCTACTTGAAAAAGTAGGCCTACCGCTAGTTATGACACAGAAAATGCGTGATGTTCTCAATCACCCAGACCGTTACGTACCGACAAAGGAATAATCATGAAACATTTCTCATTTAAAGCTATTGCCAGCACGCTGTTTTTTTTCGGGTTAAACGTAGCCCTTCTGGGACAAAGCATGCAACCATATGAGTTGCTGCGCGCAGAAATACTCAAAAATTTCCCAGCAGTCCGGGCAACCCAGGAAATAAAAAAGGGGGAAAATGGGGTCTCATTCCCAGGACACAAGCTCTCTCCATATGAGATGCATGACATTCTCCTTCAATTTCTTGGTGGAGATAAGAATACTGAAGAGGTAGCATCATGCCTTGATGCCAAGTCTATTACTGACTTGAACCTCTTTTTCTATAACATTGATCGCCCTGACTATACTGTTTTGGAATCTACCTACCGCGGTGCCTCATTGAACGGAAAAATAGCACAAGCAAAATGGATGGTTATGCCATCCACAAATCAGAACGAGCTTGAAATGCGGCAAAATCTTGCGCGCTATTTTATGGCACGTCCGCAATTAGGAAAAACACTGGCTGCTCTTTTTAAAGAACTCGCCACTCTTGAGGAAAAAATGTATAGCCTCTGGAATGACAACGATCTTATTTACAGCAAATTTGCACAGGAAACATTCTATAAAGGCAGCCAGAAGCGTTATCGCGGCAACAATGATGCTGTATGGCTGGAATTTAATCGTCGTATGAACGACATTAAACCTCTTATTTCCATAGCAAAATTAGAAATTGGTATTGGGCTGCTTTCCCGATTGCTACTTCCTTACGGGTATCATAAAATGGCTGAGATTCCTTTTTCAGAAGCACGAAGGCGCGTTAGAGACGGTCATGACGATCTACGTAATGTCTTAGACCTCCCTGGCCTAGGCCCCTGGACACCAGTAACTTACAACCTTTTGCGCAACATAGCCTCTATCCCCGACTTCATAAGCGGTAAAAAAGAATTTAATCGTGCAAATGCACTGATAACTCTCTCTGCCCTCGCGATAGTAGTCCCTATAGCAGCAAACATGCCAACCTGGTGGAAGAGCGTGCAAACATATAAGGCTTTTGTTACTTATCTCCGGACTCGCTTTGCTGTTTTCGTCAAATGGCGACGTATTGTTCTTGATATCTACAAAACCATTCGCGAAGAGCAATTTCTCTGCGACAATCTTGAAGGGTTCTCTGATCTTTCCGCCTTTGCAAATGGAGAAAATACGAAACTCAAGAAGTTTTTTGGTACCGTTTCAAGCAGCACCTTTACTTCAAACTCGTACTGCTTTGCCAACGTCGGCAAAGTGCTACAAGCAGTTCCGCAATTCTTGCGCATACAAGACGAGTTTCGCCCATTGTTCAAAACTCTTGGCGCTCTTGAAGCCTACTTGAGCATTGGTACTCTTATCGATGAAAAAAATGCGTCACCAACGCCATGGAGTTTTGCTCGTTATGCCACTATGGCTACCCCCTATCTGAATCTGGCAGATTACTCTCACCCACTGATACCAGCAGACAAGTCGGTCCTCAACACTATTGTACTCGGAGAAAATGGGCATCAAGGCATGATTGTTACCGGGCCAAACGCCTCTGGTAAGTCGATGAATATTCGTTCGATTGCGCTCTGTCTTCTCCTTAGCCAATCTCTGGGTATTGCACCGGCACGAAATGCCGTTTTGACCCCAATGAGTAAGATGCTAACCTACCTTAATCCGGTAGACAATATCGCCGAAGGTCGCTCACTGTTCCAAGCAGAAGAAGACCGGATCAATTACATCGTCCAAACAACAACATCGTTGCCGGCCAGCCAGTTTGCTTTCATCGTCGCAGACGAATTGCTCAGCAGCACGGCACCAAAAGAAGGTGAAGCTGCTACTTTTGGTATTTGCTACGGCTTATCAAAGTACCCAAATTGCATGCCAATCATGGCCACTCATTTTGTAAAATTGACGGCACTGCCACAAGATACTAATGGTTTCTACATGAACTATCATGTATCAGTCATCAAAAAACCGAACGGGAACTTTACGCATCCATTCAAACTTGAACCAGGCCGTGCACACCAAGTTATTGCCATCGACTTAGCGCGCCAACAAGGTTTTGACCCAGCAATTTTAGATTTTGCCGACCAATTCCTCAAAGAACAAGGTATCGAGCGCGGCCGGTTAATTTAATATCTGATTATCCATTGATTTAATTTCATTAAAAAAACTAAGATGCCTGCTCGTAACCACACGTACCAAGGGCAGGCATCTTATGTATCCTTATCCGCTGCTTTTCTTGGGCATTGCTCTTTTTTCCGGCACCTGCTGGAGCAGTGTCCCCACCACGCAAAACCGTTACCAAGATATCGAAGCAACATTCGTTAGTATGCTCATTAAGCCAGAAGAAGAGCACAATAACCCAACCGAAGCCATTACTGAAACAAGTAGCAAGCTTGAGCTTCCGACCCTTACACGTGCAGACCTCGTATTCGCTTCTCTTGAAAAGCTTAAAACATACATCGCTGCGGCTGACCCCCTACCGCGAAGCAACGTTATCGACCAAGAGGTCTGGCAAAACTTAGGGTTTTTCACGAATGAAAGCAAAATTCCGGAAAAAACCGTCGTTGGATCTCTTAAGCGGACCAAAACAATGATTGGTGAGTTAACACTCACACGGCTACTGCTCGACCCCCTTACTGATTTTTCATACTTACAAGAGCGCCAGGAATTTATTAGGCGCCTCACCACCGATGACCAGCTTTTCAATACACTACAAGAGGCCGTCAAACGCGTAGCAGCAGAAGAAGTAAATCTCATTGCTACACTTCGAGCAACCGATTTCTTCAACCAAGAAGTAATTCTGAATTGGTACGATACTTTTGGTCGGATTCCTTCCTCTTTCATAAGAAGTACCGCCCTCAATGCACTGCACCTAACCTCGATCTGTATGCTGCCATTTTTCTGCTATACCGCATACATAACGGGAAAAAAAGCCGCACAAGGAATCAAGTCATACGAAGAGCACAAAAATGCTGGGTTGATCGCGGTTTTTACCCTCATTTCTGCGCTTTCTGGTTATCGCGCCTACGAAACCATTGGCCTCCTCAAAGATTTAGCCGAAACAACCACGTATATTCAACGGCGCCTTTCGGCAGTACAAGTACTTATGTCGCAGCTGCCAATCATCACTGCAGCTGAAAAAATCAGCGAGTTTTCGGAGTTTTCTGCCTATAGTGAGCGTTATGCAATCGATTACGCACCACAGCTACAACCCCTCGCAAAACAACTCTCGCCCTCAGCTTTTACCCCACCAAAAGATGGTGGCATTCCAGGAATTATGCAAAGTATCATATCAAACCAAGGTACCGTAGCAAATGCACTCCTTGAAGCAAAAAAAGTTCTGCCTATCATGCTCAATGGCCTTGTTCTTATCGGGTATATAGATGCCTACCTGTCCCTTGCCACACTCATGCGCGAACGACAACAAAACAATGCACCGTACTGCTTTGTTGAGTTTATCGAAAATTCACAAACACCGGTTATCCATGCACAAGATTTTTATCATCCATCGATTCCCGCAGATAAAGTGGTCTTAAATACACTGTCACTAGCAGCGCCCGAGCACCCCAACAACCTTGTCATTAGTGGCGTTAATGCAGGCGGCAAATCAACCATCATGAAAGCCCTGGTTCTTGGTTGTCTCTTGGGACAATCGGTTGGCATCGCACCGGCAAAACG
>JAUPVI010000079.1 GCA_030917105.1 Candidatus Babelota bacterium | reverse complement strand
TTTAACGAAGTGCAAGAGCAACTTGCTGGCATGGTAAAACAAGAAAAATTCAGAGCAATTCGTGAAGCACGTATCAACGAAATTCGCGGTGGTCATACCGTAGATATCGACAATTCGGTGCTTGGTTCTGGTCAAGATCCGTTTGCTGCGCTGCAGCAAATGCTTGCGTCACAAGGACAATTAAGTCCAGAGCTTTTGGAGCAGCTTGGTGAAGAAGTTCAAGAAGAAGAGAGCCGCCAAGCAGAAGGCCGTTCATTGACGGCTTCAGTATAAAAAAATAACGGCGATAGGGCTTTTGTATGTCACACACCTACAAGCTTTTTTCACTCATCGGTGTGATCGGTATGCTTAGCATGCCGGTCCACGCTGTAGTTCGCGAAGAAGTTGATTGCATTGTTGGGCGTGTTAATGGAATCAACATTACGAAGACCCAGCTTGCAGTGCCGCAGATTGCCAACAATGCCAAACCATTTACGTTTGAGCAGTATGCGGCCAACCTTTTGTGGTTGCAGCAGGCGCAAGAGCAGCGAATTGAAGCGCCTCTTGAGGATGTTGCGCGTAGTGTAACCCGTTACAAGCAAGATAATGGCCTTGCTGGTTTGTCAGATGATGAAGCGGATATGCTTTTAAAGGGTCAGATTGGTATCGATTTCGCTACGTACCGCGACCAGCTTGCTAATTACTACACGATTGAAACTCTTAAGAGTTACGAATTTCGTAATCGGTGTAGCGTTGCTGAGTGTGAAGTTCGCGGGTATTACGATGCAAATCCGGTATTAGAGCAAGCGGAGTATCGTGTCGATCTGGTGAATTTAACTCCTGCTCAGCTTATTGAATGGGAATCAGGGGTTCTGGTTACAACCGGTCTTGATTGGGATAATTTTGATTTCCTTAAGCATGATCAAATTGCACCGCATCTTCAGATCGTGTATACCATGGCGGCAGGCTCCTGTGGGCTGACCGTGAACGCACACAATGAGCCATTGCTTGTGCGTTTAGCAGAAAAGAAAGAGGCGCGTGTGCAATCGTTGACTGAGCGTTATTACACTATTGAGATGGCGCTGCAGCGTGAAAAAATTGCAAAACATGCGGCCGCGTCTGAAGACAAGACGGCGAAGAACGCAGTTATTGTGACTTTATAGAAGAAAAAAGCGGCTTTATTCAAAGCCGCTTTTTTCTTTGGGTATAGCACTTCGGCAGAGCTCTAGCTTTGTTGTTAGGTCTGAATGATGTTTTTGTGCTGCTGCTGCGAAACGCCGGGCAAAACCCGGAATTTCTTCGTGGAACTCTTTTGTCTTCGTCTGTCATGGGCCTGCATTGTTACGGGGAGGGTGTATTAGAGATCAAGTCTGACAAGGTCATTTTTAATGAGATTTCGAAACTCTTCTGAACAGCGGGTCCAGTCGATGATATCTACTTTGTAGGGCAGTCGCGAAGCGCGAAGAGCCTCTTCGATATTGCCTCTATCTCTTGGCGGAATGGGTTGCATTACGCACAGATCCAAGTCAGAAAATTGACCACATTTTCCTGTGACACGGGAACCAAAAGCATGAAAATTATGCTTTTGGTAGGGCCGGAGAATTTCTTGGATTATTTTATAGTGTTGTGGCTCGACGTGTATCATGAGCTTTGGCCCGATCAATAAATTTCTGAAGTTCTTCGGTAAATACTGGAAAAATACTCAAAATGTTCGCTGCTATGTCGTCGTCGTATGCGTGAGAACAAAGATTGCGTTCGTCAGTAAAATCAAACCAAAGGTCTGGATTATCAATGAGTCCTAGGCGGGCAGCTCCTCGAAAAGCGTCTCGAGAGCCTTGAACGCGTTCGCTTAGGTCACGTTCAACGAATTTCTTCATGGTTTTCCATGCCAGCTCGTAAGAGTATTCGAAAGCTTTGATGGCTCCGGTTTGTAGCTGTTCATCATCAAGGCGCGTGCTGAAAGCAAGAAATCTTTTTTGAGCTTTTAGTAGGACGACGAGTGATATAGGTTCTTTTTTCATACATATTTTCTCCACAAGAGCCAGGATAGCAAATCTACGCTGGTACCGTAAACCGCCGGGCAAAAGTTCGAATATCTTCGCGGAGATGCTCTGTTTCTCTGTGGCGCATGACCGTATCAATGAACATAGCAAGTTGCGGCATATCTTCGGGCTGAATGCCTCTGGTGACCATGGCGGGAAGGCCGATGCGGATGCCGCTGGTTGTGAGTGGTGGACGAGTGTCGCCGGGGATAGCATTACGGTTGAGCACGATGCCGGCTTTTTCTAGAAGCATTTCTGCTTCTTTGCCGCTGAGTGACTCAAGGCCTGTGCTTTTGGAGAGGTCAACTAAAAAAAGATGATTGTCCGTTCCGCCGCTGACAATATGGTAACCGCGCGATTGGAGTTCATTGGCGAGTTTCTTAGCCGCAGCGCACACTGTGCGTGCATAGACAGCAAAGACCGGTTCTTGCGCCTTTAGGAAGGCGACTGCTCGGGCGGCAATGGCATGCATGAATGGGCCCCCTTGGGTGCCGGGCATAATGCTGAGGTCAACCTTGCTCCCGAGATCTTTCTTGCATAAAATAAAGGCGCCACGAGGACCACGGAGTGTTTTGTGCGTGGTGCTTGTGATAATATCAGCATATCCGATTGGAGATGGATGGCATCCGCCCGCTATAAGGCCGGCGATGTGGGCAATGTCGGCAAGTAAAAAGGCATCAACGCTTTTGGCGATAAGGCCGAAGCGGGCAAAGTCGATGGTGCGTGAGTAGGCTGTTGCTCCAGCAATAATCAGTTTTGGACGGTGAAGCTTGGCAAGTCGCTCAATTTCTTCATACTCCAATAGACCCGTTTCTCCGTTCACTCCATAAAAAACGATAGTATAGGTTTTGCCAGAGAGATTGATGGCATGGCCGTGTGTTAGATGTCCGCCATGGGCAAGCGACATGCTCAAGATGGTGTCCCCTGGCTTGAGGAGGCCGTTATATACTGCCAGGTTTGCTGATGAGCCTGCATGTGGCTGGACGTTAGCATGGTAGAGATCTTGTTGGCCTTCTGGGACAAAAAGA
Source organism: Candidatus Babelota bacterium (assembly GCA_030917105.1). Taxonomy (GTDB): domain Bacteria; phylum Babelota; class Babeliae; order Babelales; family JAUPTZ01; genus JAUPTZ01. The sequence continues at coordinate 2,018 of JAUPVI010000079.1, read as the reverse complement.
TCCAAGAGAGCTTGCTGGGCTGCTCGCTCGATTTCGTCGACGATTGCGCATCCAGCGTAGTATCGTTTTCCGGGGTAACCTTCAGCATATTTAGTCCCGGCGATACTCGCGAGTGGCGCTCGCGTTTGGGCATCAGCGTAGTTTTCCGACGCAATAAGGTTTATGGTGTCTTGGTGTCTGGTAGATTCAGCATCCAGAAGCGTGTTTATGCTCTCCACTGACAGAAACTTGCTTTTCATACGTGCTTTGCCTTTCGCAAAATACAAAAATTATGGTACGCTACCGCCTCATTAGTCATATGGCGCAGTCTAATGCGTTCTTCATATTTAAGATACGAAAGAGTTCAACATGATAGCAACTTCCGATTTTCGTCGTGGCTCCACCAAAATCCTTTGGAATGATGAGCCGTGGCTTGTCGTTGAATTCCAGCACGTGAAGCCTGGCAAGGGTGGTGCGTTTGTCCGTACCAAAATGAAAAATTTGATTACACAGCGCCTCCAAGAAGAAACATTCCGGTCCGGCGAAAAATTTCCAGAACCAGACCTTGAGCTGGTACAAGTGCAGTACTTGTATGCTGATGACAGCTACAACTTCCTCGACCAAAGCTCATATGAGCAACTTGCATTTACTGAAGAGCAGATTGCCCAAGTTAAGGATTATCTTAAGCAAGATACGAACTACACTATGCTTAAGTTCCGTGGTGAACCGATTTCTATTGAAGCACCAAACTTCATGATTCTAGCCGTAATGAGTACCGTTCCTGGCGTAAAAGGAAACACCGCACAAGGGGGCAGCAAGCCGGCCACTCTGGAGACTGGCGTGGTGGTTAACGTACCGCTGTTTGTGAATGAGGGTGACCTTATCAAGGTAGATACCCGTGACGGTATTTACGTAGAGCGCGCTTAAGCGTTCACAGGGGGGCAAACGCTATGTTAGACGACACACAAAAGAATATTGAAACAAACGACCGTTGTCGTTGTAATGATGGGCCAATTAATGACGCGTGCGATGAGCTGGTAGCGGTTAATCCCGTCACACGGCGGCAGCTGCGTGCGCTGGCGTTTCATTACATCTATGCGGTTGATCGATCTGATTATCAAGAAGACCTTGCGGATGTATCCGCTCGGTTTTTGGAAGGATTCTCGCTCAAACCAAGTGACAACGAATTTTCATTTAAATTGGCACAAGGGGTTATTGATAATCGTGTCCGTTACGGCAAGGTTATTGAGCCATTGCTCGAGCATTGGCGCTTTGACCGCCTTGGTTGCTGTACCCAGTTGGTCCTCTATATGGCTTTGTGGGAGTTTGAGCAACCGGAGGCAGTCGCATCGATTGTTATTAACGAAGCGGTAGAGCTTGCAAAGGCTTTTGCTGAGCGAGATGCGTATCGGTTAGTAAACGGAATTCTGGACCAGGTAAAACTGTTGTATCCACATTCTGTTGCGAATGATGCGGCAACAAGCAATCACAACCCGTCTTCCACCTCTTCGATTAATTCGTCGAGTGATATATCAATTGATTGATTGCTGAGTGCTGCCACCGCAAATACTGGCGCCTTGTCTTCATAAAAAGTAGCGATGCCGCTCTGTAAAGTATACGGGGCGGCATTTTGCGTGGCGCTTCCAATAATGAGTGGAAGTTCTAGGAGCCATTGCCCGACAAGCCGGTGACGAATATTCTTATGGCATGGATCTATAGGATTTGGGCTGAGGCTTGCATCGTGGAGCTTGACTTGCACGTTTGCACGGCGTTCATGTTCTGGCAGCAGATTGTTTCCGACTAGTGTTTGAATGAAATCTGCTGGAGAGAATAGGTTTATTACTTGGCGCACGACGCTCATATCCACATCAAATTTTTCGGTGTTTATAGGGGTTCCCATAAGGCACAGGAGTTGGATTGGGTAGATGGGTAGCGTGCGACGAAGGTGATGGCTGTTGTCCAGTGTCGACTTAAGCCGGGTAAAAGTAGATTGCAATAGAGCTTCTGTTTTTGGCGCAATTTCATAGACATACGTGCGA
>JAUPVI010000078.1:1501-5116 GCA_030917105.1 Candidatus Babelota bacterium | reverse complement strand
ACTTTGTGGTTGTATCCACGAGTGTCTGTAGAGCCGAGATATCATTGCTGAGCATAAATGATATTCGATGAGCTTGTAAGTTTGATGGCTTCTTTGATTGTGAATTTTTTTTAATGTAAATAACAGCCAAAGAACAAAGCGCAAGGCCAAATAGGGTAAGAGTTACAGCCATAGTTGAAGGCTTGTAGTGCTTCATTACTCCTCCTCTTGTTTGGGTTCATTGCCTTCATTGGGGTCTTTTTTGTTGTCTTCTTCGGTATACACTATTTTGTTTTCTATCGTTTCAAGTTCTTCAGACGAGAGAGAAATGCCTTGCTTCTCCAAGGCTGATTCATTGATGCCTAGGTAGTTGGTAATAGAGATCTCTATTACGGGAAGTTCTTCCGGTCGAATGCTTTCTTCGAAAATCAGCACTAGATATTTAGCAGCTTCAATGCCCTGTATATTTTCTTTAGGGCTGAGGCCGATTGCTGCACCTTGCTTCACTGAAGCGAGGTCGGTACTGAAGACGGTCACCCCAAAGTCGTTGCAGAGAGATATGATAGAGGGCATGTGAGCCAGAATAAAGTCGTCTCGCGGTGTAATAACCGTGTCAACATCGTGAATATAGGTGGCAATTTGGCGCGGAATTTGGTCCGTTCGTGAGATGGGCAAGATATGAGCTTGAATATCATTTAATAAAAATGACTGCGACATCTCCAGCACACGCTGGTAGGTCGGTCCATCTTTTGTGTAGGGAAGAAGGACGTTTTTTGCCGTCTTTTTGAGCAGCTGAAGAATTGCTACCGGTGCGGAGTGTTCATGCTCATCGACTGCTACACCGGTAATATTTTGCCGTCCGTTAGAGCCGGCATACAAGATACCGAGGTGCGATGGATGGGTGATGCTGGTAAAAATTATAGGAATGCGGATATTGAGAAGCAGCGCCATGCGCGAGGCAACTTGGGTGGCTTGACCGCCGATGGTTACGACGGCGTCGTAGGGTATCGTGTAATTTCTGATGATGTGCGAGGCTTGATCCATGAGGCGTTTTTCGTCATTATCGCTGGAGAACCATACAAAAGAAAATTTGTCTGGCGCAATGGCATGTGTGTGCCCGGTAAGGCCTTTGATTACCTCACGAATGCCAGCAATACGCGACCTGGTGAGGATCGCAATGGTAAATTTGCGATTCCTGTGGCGGCGAGGGCCAGTTATGATGGCCGGCGTTGTTTCGCTTGGCGTGTCGCTGCGTTCTTCAATGTGAACACCGGCTAATAACTCGGTTAATTTGCTCATGCGAGACACTTTCTTTAAGGGCAAAGCAGGTTTTTTGCCTGCTACGGTAATCATCATGACTGTAAATATTGACACAATATAATAGATAGTCAAGTGCTTTTTATTATGCGCGCTTACTTTACATATAGATAATAATAGTAAGTTTCGAGGGCGTTTTTACAAAAATCCCCATTTTTCGCAAAAATCGGCGTGACATTGGAAAAACCTTGTGCTAGAATCCGCGCTCATCTTTTTTTCGCGGTGTAATCGTGAAAAGTAAGCCGAAGTGGCGAAATTGGTAGACGCACGGGACTCAAAATCCCGCGGTAGTGATACTGTGTCGGTTCGAGTCCGACCTTCGGCACCAGCTTTCTCCTTTGTGACACCGCAAAGTTGTCACAAGGAAGCTCCAGCTGGCAGGCCAGCCTTCTTAAAGGCCTGACTGATGGATTGCGAAAGTGTCGTCCGCTACAGCTGCGAGAGAGCAGCGTAGGAGGACTTCAAGCTCCTCTACGGTATGGCGCTATTTGAGAAACACTCCATGATCAACTGCATCTTCTGTAAAATAGCTTCTCACGAGATCCCTGTTCCTTTTGTGGCAGAAAATGACTATGCGGTCGCATTCTATGATCGTTCGCCGCAGGCACCGGTCCATATCCTTGTTATTCCTCGTATCCATATTGCAAGCATCAACGACCTTACCGACCAATCCGGTCCGGTGATTGTTGGAATGATGGACCTTGTTCGCCAGCTTGCGCAAATCCATGGAAATTCCTCTGACAAAGGCTTTAACCTTAAAGTGAATACCGGGGCAAGCGCTGGGCAGGAAGTCTTTCATATGCATTGGCACTTCCTCGCTGGCAAATAAGCCACATTCTTTTGGGGAGGAGGGGGCGTGAAGTTTAGTTCTGCCCGTATAGTAAGCACTGCGACAGTAGTGCTTGTGAGCGGCCTTTTAATTTTTTTATCAGTTGTGTTTGTAGTGCTGCGCGTGACCGTTGGCCACTCGGCCGGCAATCAAGAGCGGCGCCAGTTGATGCGGAATTATGTACAGCGTGTTCACAAGGGGCAAGCGGTTTCAATTCAGACGGCCGACGGCGTTAGTCTGGCTGGCATACTTATCAAGCGGCCTGATGCTCGTGGCACCGTTATTTTGTGTCATGGCTACCGGCATTCCAAGGAACTGATGGCTCGCTATCTCGGCATGTTTACTCAGTACAACGTCTTGCTGTTTGATTTTCGTGCTTTTGGCCAGAGTGGCGGCTTTTATTCCTCCATCGGCTATTACGAGAGTAATGATGTGAAGGCAGCGATTGCCTTCGTGCGGCAGGAAATTCCGGCAGGGCAATTGCGTCCGTTGGTAGTTTTGGGGGTGTCGATGGGAGCGGCGGCGGCGCTTAAGGCGGCGGCAGAAACGGCGGTAGGTATTGATGGCCTTATTCTTGATTCACCGTATGCTACTCTGAGTGAAATCCTTGATGAAGCAGCAAATAAATTTATTGCGATACCAAAATCGGTGCTGAACGGAGTTGCGTGGGGGCTTCAAAGGATTCTGGGGCCGATTTGTGAGATGAGCCCGGAAAAATACATTTCTCGGGTGACGGTGCCCGTTTTCTTTATTCATTCTTGCTCTGATTCGACCACGAATGCGTCGCATAGTATGCGTTTATTCAAGCGAATGTCTGAGGGGCGACGAGCCTGGACTTGGCTCTGGCTGACGCCGCCGGCCAAACATGCTTGTTCGTTCATTTCCTACCCACGGTGGTATGCCAAGCGGGTTCATTGTTTTCTGGAAAATCTTTGCGGATAACAGTGTCACCACACTGGAATTGCGAGCGTGCGGAGTAATCCAGGAGTCTTTTTTCATAATCGGATTCTTTTGGATCCACTCTCTGGTAGCCTCAAATGCGTAAAAGCACCGGAGAATTCATCTTTTTTTTCAAAAATTGGGCTTGATTTTTTCCTGTGGGTGTTTAAAACTATCCCCGATGTTACGCATCAGGAGAGATAGTAAAAGCGTCGACGGGAAATTTTCTACCGGGTTTTTATCTTTACAGTCACGGTTGATTGTAGCTTGGCAGAGAAGGCGTCCGTTGCTTCCACAGCAGAAAGGGAATGGCCTATGGTCGATCTCACATCTCTAACTAAGAATGTCTTTCATGGGCTTTCCATGGGGTCACGAATATTTGGTCCACGCAAACCACGCCGCGTTGGGCCGAATAACATTATGAACTTCTTTATTGCGTATACTCGCCCGCATCTTATGTGGACGGAAGGGTTAAAGCATGGGCTTACCGATGCATTGAGCACGGAAATGCCGCAAGTTCAGGTTAATATTACTTCTTTTATGTTGCCAAC
>JAUPVI010000078.1:0-1491 GCA_030917105.1 Candidatus Babelota bacterium | reverse complement strand
CCGATCGTGGCAAGGCGCTGGATACGCTTCATTCGCATCCAGTTGTATCTGGTACGGTCAAAGAACCCGGCCATACGTTTATCATCACCCCAGGGTGGAGCGAAACGATGGCCGTTAATCATGCGCGGGCACGCGGTGTTGTCGGTCTTCCGCAACTGTTTTGTTTGCCGTCATCGCCGACAGAGCTGTTTATGGCAGCTCACCAGCGTGAAGATCGTGCGGTGATTGGTGGGGTGCATGCTTGGCCGACTGAGCCAGAAAAGTACATTGACCTACTAACGGCGGTGCAAACAAAGAAGATAGCTAAAGTCCTTATTCCAATTAACGAAACCGATGGTACGGCGCATATGATTGAAATTATGCGGTACCAGGTGGCAGAACTCAAAAAAGAGTTCGCGTTACATGGAATCGAAGTGGCAACACAGCGGTGGTCATACGCAAATATGGAGCGGTTTCACATGCTTCATCACCTCAAAACGTGTGATGCAATAATAACGCTGCATGAGCCAACGGCAGATTTGCATGGCAAAGCGATAACGGATCTGTGTGCTTTAGTCGGCAAGCTTCATTTTGCTTCAAATTTGGATTTGGTCTATCAAGGGGCTGCTATGGGCGTGGGAACGTTCTACAGTGACTTTGCCAAGCCGCTAACCGCTTTGATTGCCAAGTACTACGCGTCGCCATCGCTCGGTCTTGAGTGGGAAACGTTTTGCATTCCACCGCAATCCGGTGGTCGTGTGAACACGATTACTTGTGAGTCTCAAGGGGTTGAGTTGGATCGTAAGCAAAAGACCTTGTTGGCGTCCGCCTCTATTCATGATTTAGATAAGCAAGTTAACTATCTAGGCGGCAAGGAATAAACGCATGTCACGCACAAAAAGCTGTTTAGTTACGCATAAAATTGCCATCTTGAAAGGGCACGGCGACGTATCTCATCATGGAGCGGCTATTTCGCTATCTCGACGGCTTTTTGTGCGGCGTCATGAGGTTTTTTCTTATCTGCCGATTCTCTTTCAATCTTTCTTTACAAAGCACTCGGTTGAGGCGCAAGTTTCTCTTATAGTTGAACGTAAGTGTGCAGCAATTGTTGTAATTGGCCGCCACCTGGGTGTGTTGGTTCGAGAGGTTTTGCTGGAGGGTGGGTATGATATTCCTATAATCCATAGTGGGCTTACTGAGCCCCTCGAAACGCGGCTTAACAGTGCTTCGGTGATTGTTTCTCCGCCGAGTGAAGAAGACATTGCTCGGTGCTTGAGTAAAATTCGAAAATATATACCGCGGTTGTTGTTTCCCTACTGTGACCATGGTCAGCACCCTATGATGTCAGCACGAAGTGAAAAGTTACGGTCTTGTTTGGAAAGTCAAGGATTTGAGGTGCACGCATACCCTGTAGCATCTCGAGAGGGGGCCCTTCTTCTGATTGAGCAGCATGTAGGCAAGGTTGATGTGGTATTTGATATGGAAGGGGGTTGCGTGTCCATACGATCTGAC
>JAUPVI010000077.1 GCA_030917105.1 Candidatus Babelota bacterium | reverse complement strand
GTGAAACATCAGCGCTTGATGCTGAGACGTCGTCCGCAACAGAAGTCGGCGATTTTCTGCCAGACGCCGACATAAGCTTTTTATCAACGGGTACGGTAATGACGAGTGGTGAAAAACCGCTATCGTCAGAAAATGCTTCAAACAGGTTAGTGGATCGACGAGCTGGCTCAGCAGCTTGCGTTATCGACTGGTCAACTGCTGCCGGTTGGGAAGGTTTTACAGCTTTCTTTAATGTATCACCAAACGTAATCTTTGGAGTCGCATTTGGAGCAGAATCCTTTGCCGCTTTTTCAGACGCATCCAAGACCTTTTTCCGAGCTTCGAGGGCTTCTGCAAGCGACTTACCATTACCGGCGGAAGCTTGAGGCTTGTTTGACGCCGAAGTCGACATACCTTTCGGCGTGGCTTTAGGAGCAGAAGGAACAGGATCTGCAGATTTTGCTTCCTCTGGCTTTTTTTCTACCGGCTTAAGCCCACCTCGATTAAAGCTTCGAATACCCCCAAGCAATCCCCCCATTTCTGGTCGACCGGCCCCAGAAACTTCAGGTTTTGGTCCGGCCTCAACAGTAGCCGACATAGGTTGCGCTTCTTCTGCATCATTAGCATCTGTTTTACGGAGATCCTTAATAGCGTTCAGAAAGGAGCTTCTTTCTGGCGCTGCTTGAGTGCGATTGCGAAGAGCCGCTAGTGCAAGACTTGTTTTTTTTGCCGCCGCCAGCGCACCCTGAGGAGCAGAAACCACATCCGAAACTCCTGTAGGAGACTTTATTTCTTCGGCTTCCGAACGTTCAACCACAGAACTTGGTTGAACAGCAACGGCTTTTCCAGCCTGGCTAGCCTCTTTTTCAGCCCGTCTAGCCTCTCTCGCTTGCATCGAATTACGCTTTATCTCTAATTCGGCTGCCGTTCGATCGGTATCAGAAAACTTTCCATCATCAAAATCAGACTCAGATGACTCACCATTACGCTGGGCAAACTGAGAGGAAAATTTTGTGTTTGCACGCAGCAGAGCGCCAATGTCAACCGACTTAGCAGCCCCCCCCCAGTCGGATGTCCATGCACGTCAACAAAGACACCACAAAAAGCAAAAAGCATTATTAATAAAGAATTTTTTTTCATTATTCCCCCGGAGGTATATGATACGCCATTGCAATTTTCTATCTTAAAGCAATTATAGCAAATGGGCCTCATAAGATTACACAATTTTCACAAAATTTCTAGCCGCCCAAGAAAAAAACGCAGTTGCATAGCCACTTTTACTCTCTGTCTTGCTCAAAAAAACCTCGCTTTCCCTTTCCACCAGACACTTTACAACAAACCTCCCGTCTCCTCTTTTTGCTTTACAGAAGAGGCCCTGCTGAGATAGCATGCGCCACTCCACGACCACAACAAAACATGCTCCCAGAAGGAGAAAATCCGATGACCATACAATTTACTGTACTACTCGCCACCATTTTATGGCCCTACTGGAATGGATTTTCAAAGACCGTAGATGATTGCGAGAAATACCGACCTTTGTGCCGCTGTGATCGCTGAAACAGAGGAGAGCAAAACCCTCTAACCCCCTCAAAACATTGTCAGGACTACCCTTTTTTGAAACAGATGTGTATACTCAATGCATATCCATCTAATTTTTATGTATCTTATTCGATGCCTACCAAACAAAGAAAGGTTTGTTATGAGTCAGCACCGGCGACCCTTTATTGTCGTTATTACTCTCACACTCTCCCTCCTCTCAGCCGCCATTGTAGCAAACAAAATTGAGCCAGAAAAAGTTGCCGAGCCTATGGATGCAAGCGCCCAACAGCACTATGTAAATGCTCTGCTCCATAAATACCATCTCGCTCCGAACGATCAGCCGTTTTCCTATAAGTTTAAATATGAGATTTACAGCCCGATCTTGGGCAAATACTCCTGCCAACTGCCGGCCGAAATTGAGAATATCGCCCTTCAACAGAATAGCTATCTTCAAAATACCACCTATTACCGTGACTTTTCCCTCCTCCAAAACCCAGCAAAAGTTCGAGCGCTTCAGCTCAAAACAGCTAAGGATGGCAAAGAGTCTGGATCGACTCTCTCGGCAGTCACGAGCGATGGCATCGTTATTGAAGGAACACTCTTGAATCGTAACAGCTCAACGCTTCTTGTTGTTGGGGCTGGATTTACCAACTACCGTGAACAAATGGCACCAATGGGTGACCTTTTCAGCGACTACGATGTTCTATTTTATGATTACCGCGGCCATGGCTTTAAAGAACGCCAATGGCATAAACCAAAGACTTGGCGCTCCCCATCGGAAATCCTCATCGGTATCGACCGTAAAACGGTTCGTTTGGGGCTTAGCGAAGAAAAAGACGTTTTTGCTATCGTCAGCCAAGCTTGCCGTATGAAAAAGTATACCAATGTTGTGGGTCTTGGACTGTGTTACTCCGGACTCATCCTTATTAAAACGGCTGCCCTACACCCCAACCTCTTTACCAAATTAATCGTTGATGGCTGCTGGTTTTCCCTGCGTGATGCGGTTGATATTCTATCAAAAGACCCAGGAATGATGCCTCGCCCACAACGACACAGCAAGTGGGAACATAACTGGTTGGTACAACAACGCTGGTTCCAAAAATCGGTTGTATGGCTAGCCGAGCGAATTTTCAATCTCGACTTCAACACCGTATCGGTACTCGATTATGCCCCGCTTTTACGAGAAAACATGCCAATTCTCTTTATCCACGGAAAAGATGATATCATGATTCCACGTGAAAAATTTGAAATCCTTTTTCACGCCACCAACTGTCGGCAAAAGACCGCTTTCATCACAGATATTCCACACGTATGGAACCACTTGAAAGCAAAAGAATTATATAAGGAAGTAATAGAAACCTTCATAAACATGCCATACGAGCATTTCAACCGCCTTATGATTTCACCAGAGGCAATGATTGATTATAAGCAAGCAAAACTCTTACAAGGTGCCGGCGGCAACCGAAGCACAAGCGGCGGAAAATAAGTGATGAAAAAGAAAAACTTTATTGCTTCCGAGCATTCGACCTCACCGATTAACATCGCTGGTGGGCCGAACAGCGATGGGGCCAACATTCATTTCAACTATCCAGAGAGCATGCTTTTTGACCTTGCCATCACCAGTACGATTAACGGCTCGGTACTCACGGCCTCGGTATCCCAGCTCAATGAAGAGAAGGCATTTGTTGCGATCAATAACGAGACATATGAACTCCGCCAGCTGCATGTACATGCTCCAAGCGAGCATACCATCGACAACCTGCGTCATACACTGGAATGGCACTTTGTACACCAAACAGAAGATGGGCACTACACAGTTATTGGGGTTTTCATGGAAAAAGATAACAGCACAACGGCGCCTTATCAAACACTTTTCGACGTCCTTGCAACCAGCAATGAAGGTAGCTGCACCCTCGCGCCACGCACACTTATTCCAGAAAAAACCACCGGTTGGCACTACAACGGCACGCTTACGACTCCACCCTACGATCCAGTCCAATGGGTTGTAATGCAAACCATCACAACCATTGCGGAATCTGACTTGCAGCTTTTGTTGCAGGCAATGGGACAAGCGTAATCAAACAAAGCACGCTGAGAAATTTGCAATTACAGCGCCTTTTCTCGCAAGTAGTTATTCGCACAGGTGGCATACCCCTCAATAGCAGGAAACGCCCCTTTTGGAAAGAAGCTCAAAAGTTCAGGGAGAATGCCTTTTTCCCACACTGAAATCCTGCCTGCCCACACATGGGATGGCTTTTCAAACAAGCGATTAACATAAAGACGCCCTTCTCCAAGCCATTTCTCATTCTTAAAGCGCTCCTCAACTTGAGCAAGCACTTGACGGCAAAGCTCTTTATCAAGAGCAAAGCCACGATGCAGACTTAGAGAAAATGGGATCAAAATCTCTTTCAAGCGTTCATAAATTTGATTGTACTCAATCAGCCATGCAGGGTTGTCTATCAATCTCTTTGCGCAAAAAGCAAAAGATCTAGGCAAAAAATGCCCATCGATAGCTGCCACAAGATCATTGAGCTCATCCCCTAAGGCGCTGCCCCCTCTTTCTCTATCACGAGTGAGGCGCCTAACACTATTTTCAAGCTTTTTATACAAATCAAAGTAACGCTTATCCACTGGCACTATATTCTCCCCCTGCGCAACAATAAGTTGGCCGATTACCCGCGCCATCATTAGCACCTCAGCCTCTGTCGACTTAATATCTTGCCTTTCCACGCTGCGAAAAGCAGATTCAACTTCCGATTTCGGTAGCGGCGCTAATTCTTGGAGACGATAACACTTTCTCACTTCTTGTGGCCTCTCAAGGGCCACTACCGGTCCGACGACACGGACTATGGCCTCCTTTTCTTCAGGAGAAGCCAATGCTGCATAATAGCCGGCTATAGTAGTATACCCTGTCTCTTCAGATGTTAACGGGTCATACGAAGTAAGTAACAAAGGCAGTTGCAGCTTTATCGCCCCCCGTTTTTGACAATCACTCAGTCGAGAGTTCTTTAATATGTTACTCACAAATTGTATACGATAGGCACGCACCCCAGGATCAATTGCGGATATCGATGCCACTGGCATCACCACCGGAGCATCTTGTACTATTTCAGGCGCTTCGTTCTGAGAGACTACTTCAATTTGAGAAGCTACTTCAATCTCAGGTTCACCCAATGCCTCTTGTTCATTCGTGGACGAATTCCCATGCGTAGCTATAAGACCCACTCCACCAACTATAATCGCCAGAAGAGCCGCCAGCTTAATACGCTTTAGAGCCCGTGCTCTACGCACAACATCGCCGCCATTAAGCTTGTGTGCTACTACACCAATCAATCCCAACGCTCCTGCCGTCAAAGCACACTTGCTTAAAAACCGTGCACGAGAAGGCGTAGCTTCCAAACAGATAGCCATTGGCACCTGACTACACATGATTGCCACTATACAAAAAAAGAAATATCTCATCTCACATGCCCATCATTACAACTAAAAAAACCAGGACGCAGAGCAAAGCCCTGCAAGTCCATAGTAACAAAGCGGCGTCAGACAGGAAGCGAACCAACTCTTTTGGCAGACAAAAGGCGCATTCTATTAGCAGAGTCGAGCTCCTGGCAAAATAGCTTCGTCAACGCTCACAAGCGATATTTTTTCATCCTGCTTGGCAACCAGCATCATACCTTGCGATAGCATGCCCATCATCTTACGTGGCGGCAGGTTTGCCACAAAAAGAGCAC
>JAUPVI010000076.1 GCA_030917105.1 Candidatus Babelota bacterium | reverse complement strand
TGGCTTACACGCATCACCCATCCATTGCATCATAGAAAGCGACAGCTCCTTGGTTTTATTGTGCCTGATGGGCGCAAAGCTTAGCATATAAGCCGCCTTTTTCCAGTAATGTGTCATGTGTGCCGGACTCCACAATTGCATCGTGATCGAGGACATAAATAGTATCAGCGTTGCGTACCGTGGTGAGTCGGTGGGCGATAATAATAATCGTATGATCTTTCTTGAGTTCGGTAATTGCTCGCCCGATGGCCGCTTCCGTTTCATTGTCAACTGCTGATGTTGCTTCATCAAGCACAATAATTGGCGCTTTTTTGATGATAGCACGGGCGATGGCTATCCGCTGACGTTGTCCGCCGGAGAGATTTTTGCCGTGTTCTTGAACAACGGTGTCATAGCCTGCCGGTAGTGCCGTAATAAAGTCGTGGGCCTGCGCTTGTTTTGCTGCTGCAATAATGGCAGCTTCTGACGCATCAAAACTGCCGTAGCAAATATTGTCGGCGATGGTGCCTTCAACCAAGTATACTTCTTGGCTTACAAATCCGATTGCCGAGCGCAATGCATGCAGTGTGAGGTCTGTACTCTCGTAGCCGCCCAGAGTAATGCTTCCGCCGGTTGGTTGATAGAAACGGAGCAGGAGCTTAATAATGCTACTTTTCCCCGAACCGGTCGTGCCAACAAAGGCAACGGTGGTGCGTGGCTGAATGGTAAAACTCAGTTGGTTAAAGAGTGGGGCTTCTGTGTTGTAACCGAATGTGACATTAGAAAAGTCGATTGTGCCGTTTTTGATAACAAGCTGAGGGTTTGCAGTCGGTGCGTCGGCGATGATTGGACTGCTTTCCAAAATAGTGAGTATCCGTTTTGCACAAGCTGCTGATTGTTCATACGTATCGGTCATGTTGCTAACGGCAGTGAACGGCCACAAAAATCGTTGACTTAAAAAGACAAGCGCGGCATACCAGTTGATAGGCAATTTTCCTTGCAATGCATATATACCTCCTAAGGTGAGCGCCATAATAAATCCAGCCATAATTGCCATGCGCACAATCGGAATATACTGTGCTTGAGCCTGGCTTGCATGTGAATTTGCAATTTTATAGTGGCTGCTTTTAGTATTTAGGTGGGTAAGCTCATACTGTTCAGTTGTGTAGCTTTTGATGGTGGTTATGCCATGCAGGCGATAGGAGATGTGGCTGGCAACCGCAGCCGAAGTTGTACGTACGGTGTCATAGAGTGCGGCTAACTTGTGCTGAAAATGGTATGCAATACCAAGTACGAATGGAATAGGAATGAGCGTGCAGAAGGCAATCATTGGCGCCAGCCAAAAGAACATGTAGCCGAGCACTACAATATTGATGAAAAGTTGTATTGCTTCATTCGGGAACTGACTCAAGAATTGCCGGAGTTGGTTGATGTCATCATGCAATGTGGCGACGAGGTTTCCGCCGCTGGTCTGCTCAAAAAAAGCCAAATCTTGGTTTTGCAGAGCTTCGTACGCTTTGAGCCGTAATTCATGCTGAATGCTATGTGCCAGCTTGCTCCAGGTTATGCAGTAGAGGTATTCAAAGATTGATTCTAAAATCCAAAGCAAGGCAGTGAGTGCGCCGACCCAATACAGTTGATAGAATGGGTCGATGACGCCAGTGAGGTTAGCCACGAGAGAGTGGCTTTGGTTTACAATAATGTCAATGGAGATACCAATCAGGATTTCCGGCACAATGTCACATATTTTATTGAGCGCGGAATAGAGCATGGCGCAGAGGAGGGTGTGGGTGGAAATAGTACTGTGACTGAGGAGCGTCAGCAGTGGGCTTCTCGGTTTCATGTGGGGTTCCTTTAAATAAGTTTTAAGCTCTTCAACTTCTCAATAATCAGTTCTCGATTCGCATTAATGTGATACGTATTAATCTTGTGGGCGAGCACTATATCTTTTTTGAGTACTGCCTCTGCTAATTCTCTATGTTCAGTATGATTTGTCGGGAGATTACGGTTGCTTACCTCAAAGGCCATGCGGCAATAGCGATCAAATTTCATATACAGGCGATAGCGAATTTCTAGTAATAGGGGAGAATTGCATCCGGAGATAAGAGCTACGTGAAAATTGTAATTCCGCTCCGCCCAGGTAGCGTATGGTTCAGCTGATTCTTCTCGTTCAACTAGTGATAGGGTATGGAGAGCAGCAACTACGGCCCCCTCCCAGATATGGTCACCCTGTTTTATTGCCAACTCAAGAGCTAGGTTTTCGATGTGAGTGAAGGTATTGTATGTATCGGTAATATCTGCCTCTGAAATTCGTGCAACGCGAAACCCTTTATTCTCTGTTGCCTCGACCAGGCCAAAGGCGCTCAGGCGGGAAAGTGCTTCTCGGATAGGTCCTTGGCCAATGCCAAACCGCTTCATGAGATGCTGAACTTTAAGTTTTTCTCCTGGTTTGAGAGTGTTTTGCATGATTTCTTGCTGAAGCTGATCGTAGCACTGTTGTACAAATGTGCTCTCGGCAGTAAAGGTGATGGCGGTGGATAGAATAGGGGTAGCAAAGGCATTTGGTTCCATGAAATTTCTCCTTAATTCCCCAAAATGATAGCAGCCAAACCTCTATTTTGTCCATTAAAATAATTTTTTAACATCTTAAAAATAATTTTTGTACGTTAAAAAATTGGTGTTCTTGTCTCCCTTGGTGAAGATAAATCGCGAAATCTATTTTCTCCGCATTCTTCAGCTTTTAGCGGAATTAGATGTGTTTGTCCTGACAAACTTTTGCTAAAACCACTTGCATTTAGTAACCTTGCTTACCAATATTGCTTTAATCAAAGGAACTTTATGTGGAAACAAATATTTACTAAGACCTATCCTGACGTCAAAAAAGAAGCTGTCTGGCGGCTGTGGACCGATATTAATAATTGGCCGCGATGGCATGATGACCTAGTCTCTTGCGTATTGCAGGGGCCATTTGCGGTTGGCAATCATTTTATGCTGCAGCCAAAAGGTATGAAACCGATCAAAATAGATATTACTGAAGTTAATGAGCTTTCCTCGTTTACTGATGGCACCAGTTTTTTTGGGGCCAAGATGTATAATACTCATGCGTTAGAAGAAGCCGCGGAGGGCTTAAAGATAACCAATACGTTGGTTGTTACCGGCCCGTTACGCTGGGTATGGATTAAGTTGGTAGCGCAGGGGGTGGCGGCGAGTTTTCCTACAGAGACGGAAGCGCTTATACAGCAAGCACGAGGGATACATGACTAAGTTGCCTTTTGGCTTTGAAAAGCCGCAGGATAGTCCAGGGTTCTTGCTCTGGCAAACGACGACGTTGTGGGAGCGCCACATTAAAAAAGCACTCGAATGCTTTGAGCTCACTCACTCCCAGTTTGTGATTATGGCTCTTTTATTATGGTTGTGCGCCCATGAATGCCAGCCAACGCAAGCTGACTTAGCCATGTGGTCAAAGCTGGATAAAATGAATGTATCAAAATCACTTAAAGCGTTGACTGAACGAGGTCTGGTTTTTCGCAGTGACCATGGAGCAGATTTGCGCGCAAAGACAATGCAGTTAACCGAAGAAGGCAAGTTATTGGTGCAACAGATTGTGCCGCTTGTTGAGGCGGCGGATGCACTCTTCTTTGGCAGCGTGGCACCACATGAGGAACAGATGCTTATTACCTTATTTAGCAAATTAGTAGCTGGAGGCTATGATGGAGAAAAGTAGGCGGTTTTGGATTGGTGTGGCTTCGAAGGAACATGTGCAGAATGGAAAAAAGATTGGCATTTGCCAGTTTTGTCATGGCAAATCGTTGCCGGCTACGCGGCTGCATAAAGGTGACATTGTTATTTATTACTCGCCGAAGCTTGTAATGGATGGGTCTGTTGCGTGCAAGCAATTCACGGCACTAGGTGTTGTAACTGATGATGTACCGTATCAAGTTGAGCAATTTCCAGGGTTCAAGCCATTTCGTCGCAATGTGGCTTACTTTGAAGAGGCGTGTGCGGTTGATATTGTGCCATTGCTTCCTGAGTTGCCGTTTATTCGAAACAAGCAATCATGGGGCATGGTTTTTCGGTACGGCTTTTTAGAAATTGATGAGACTTCGTTTGAAGTCATTGCTCGTGCAATGTTGGGGCGGGTGCCGTAAGTCGCCTGCCTTCATGATGTAGTGCTTTTGCAGGGTAAACGTATCTAACGAGCCGCTGTAGTAATATTTTTTGCATCTCACTGCATAGATTAAAACTCTATAGACGGCAAATGCCGTCATTGCGACAGCGAGCGTAGCGTCGCCGGTGGCAATCCATGAATTGCTCATAGCTGGATTGCTCCGCCACCGCCCCGAAAGGGCCTAAGGCGTGACTCGCCATAAGGCGGTTCGTCACCTTGTTCCTCGCAATGACGCGTAATTACGCGTCTATAGGTATTATTTCATTTTCTGCATTCTACAAATGAATTAGATGCGTTTACCCTGGTCAAAAACGGCAATCATTTGCGCTCTTTTACTCAAATAGTGCAGAATAAAGCATGAATGCCATAAAATTACTCGGGGGTCCTCTATGAATATCAAGCGCCTACGCTTACTTTCTCTACTCCTCACTATAGCACTTGCTACCAACAGTCTACACACCACTCTCCCTGCCGCTGATGCCGGTGCGGAGGTCTCAACACTTGGCAAATTTAACACCCACCTCAAAGAAAATACCCACAAGTATGCCATCGGGCTTGGTGCCGCTGGCCTCTTGAACTTGGCCTACTTGTTTAAGAGCGGCAAGCTCAGCAAAGCTAAGCTCAAAAAACTTTTCGCCAAAGAAAATCGTGCTGCAACAACGCAACTATTCTTTGGTAGTATTCTGCCATTCCTCCTTGCCGGTGGGGTTGAAGTCAATGGATACGGCTCTGGCTATGCTAAAGAACAAGCCAAGCCGCAGCATAACTCGTCAACTGCCATAAGCCATCAAAGTACTGCCGGAGAAGCCCCCGCCACAACTAGCGAAACAGCTCCACTTGATGATGCAGCAAGCAACGCCAGCTCTGATATACTTGCAGCGGCTTCTGCACCTACCGCTGAGTTCTCAAACAGCCAGAATACAAAGGAGGAAGAAGCAACGCTCTTACCCGCAAGCACTGTCGCTGGGAAGAACGGCGATACCAGCAAGTCGCATGTTGTTGCTGCTACTGCCCAAGGGCAGCGCACACAAGCTGAAAAACCAGCACAAAAGCCTACGAAAGAAATGTCCGCTAGTTTAGTAGAAAAGAATCCTACAATAACCATG
>JAUPVI010000075.1 GCA_030917105.1 Candidatus Babelota bacterium | reverse complement strand
TGGCGTCTCTGCCAACAGACCACGAGCCATCAAAAGCTGGCGGGACACCACTAAGATATTTTCTGGTGCTTTAACTGCTGCTAGCATCTTCTTTTGCATTTCCATAGGCACGGTTCCTTTACACTAATAAATAAGTCCGCCTGTCGGCGCTGGTTATACCAAACTATTTGGGTAACTGGGTAGGCCGCGCCCGATACAAGCGCAAAAAAAGAGCCGATCTTTCGACCGGCTCTTTAAACCTATACAGGTATTTTTTTGTTAATAATGCGCTTAAGCGATTATTAAGATTACTTAACTTAACTTTGGACGCCAGCTTAAACAGCAGCTGGAGCAGCAGCTGGAACAGCAGCTGGAGTAGCAGCTGGAGTAGCAGCTTGAACAGCAGCTGGAGCAGCAGATTTGTCAGTAGGAGTTACAGCAGGAGCTGGAGTAAGCAACGCTTTAACCGCTGTAGCCTTATCAGAAGGAATTTGTGCGATAGCAGCTAAAAGACGCGCCGTTTGTTCAGCGGTGAGCTTTTCTTTCGTTATTTCTTCAGCTTTAACATCAGCAAGAGCTACAAGAGCATTTGTACATGCAGTTTTAAGTTTTTGCTTTTGTTCTGCAGTTACTTTCTTCTTTTTATCTTTAGCGTTAGCTGTATGTACAGTTACGTTATCAAGAGCTTCAATAGATCCTAATGCAACTTGAGTCTTTGTTACACCGAAACCAAGCTTGCCAGTAACGTCAAATGCAAGCTCGCTAGCGCCAGCAGCAGCAAGAACAACAGCAGCAATTGCAGCAATCTTTGCTTGATTGTTTGTCAAACCGCGAGTTTTGTTGCGACGGTTTAAAACAACCGCAGCAACACCAGCAACTGCAGATGCGCCAAGAAGGATAGTACCAGTCTTGTGATCCATGACGTAGTTCTTACCTTTGGTCATGTAGCCTTCTTTGTTATCGCCTTCGTTGTTACCAGCAACTACTACAGTATTTGCAAGCGTTGCAACTGTCGCCAATACAAGCAACTTTTTTAGGTTATTTTTCATATATTCCACCATATTTAATTATAGACATACTAATATATTAACTGATTCACTC
Source organism: Candidatus Babelota bacterium (assembly GCA_030917105.1). Taxonomy (GTDB): domain Bacteria; phylum Babelota; class Babeliae; order Babelales; family JAUPTZ01; genus JAUPTZ01. The sequence goes on along the minus strand of JAUPVI010000075.1, from coordinate 4,274 downwards.
AACACGCTCGCGCCCCCAAAATCTAAAAACTCCAATGCCAGGCACTGGGGCTCTTAAAAGTAATGTATTGGGTTTGCGAAGCACGCTGCTATACGCCATATTCATACAGAGAAGAATATATAAATGCCGAATAATTAAGCATTTTTTATTCACTCTAACCATTGAAGAGGCCTCATAAGCTTAGCGGATTCTCAAAACTATGCAAGCAATTTATGTCAATTTGGCGGATGAGGGTGGTGACAAAAGCAGGCCTGCCTGCTATCATTACCGCGGTTTTTGTCGTAAAAGTGCGGCAATCCGGAACAATAAGAAAGGCTCAATTTTATGAAATCAAAAGAAGTTCGTCAGCGATATTTGGAGTTTTTTCAACGTCATGGACACCAAATTGTGGCCAGTTCTTCCCTCATTCCGGCCGAAGATCCCACCCTTTTATTCGCCAACGCCGGCATGAATCAATTTAAAGACTGCTTCCTTGGTAAGGAAAAACGAGCTTATAACCGCGCCACCAGCAGCCAAAAGTGCGTACGCGCCGGCGGAAAGCACAACGATCTTGAAAATGTAGGATTCACCGCCCGCCACCTCACCTTCTTCGAAATGCTCGGCAACTTCTCTTTTGGGGACTACTTTAAAGAAGAGGCCATTGCCTTTGCCTGGGAACTCCTTACTAAGGAATACGGACTCCCCGCTGAGCGCCTCTATCCTTCCGTCTTTCAAAAAGATGATGAAGCCTATGCTATTTGGAACACTAAAATCGGCGTCCCTGCCAACCGAATCGTCCGTTTAGGCGAAAAAGATAACTTTTGGGCCATGGGAGACACTGGTCCGTGCGGCCCGTGCACCGAAATCTACCTTGACCATGGAAAAGAGATCGGCTGCGGCAGCGATCAATGTCAACCGGGGTGTGATTGCGACCGTTTCATTGAGATCTGGAATCTGGTTTTCATGCAATTTAACCGCTCCGCTGACGGAACTATGACCCCGTTAGCAAAACCTGGCGTGGATACCGGCATGGGTCTTGAACGCCTTTGCGCAGTTCTGCAAGGCAAGAAAAACGTTTTTGCAACCGACATTTTTGCTGGCATTAAACAGGCAATAACTCAATTCACCGGCATCGCCCTGCCAACAAACAACCCTAAATTGATGGGGGCATTTAATGTTATTTGCGACCACATTCGCTCCTCATGCCTTTTAATGGCAGACGGCTGTTCCCCAGCAAATGACGGGCGTGGCTACGTGTTGCGCAAAATCATGCGCCGGGCGATCTTGTTTGCAAGCAAGCTTTCAGATAAAAAGGAATTCCTGCCAACAATCGCAAAATTCTTTATCAATGAAAGCAGCGACGTCTTTCCCGAGCTCAAAGTAAGCGAAAAACTTATTCTTTCGATCTGGGAGCAAGAAGTTGAACGATTTATGCAAAATCTGCAAAACGGCCAGGCTATCTTGGCAAAATATATTGCTCAAACCGAAGAATTAGGCAGCGCACGTCTCAGCGGCGATCACGCGTTCAAGCTGTATGACACGTATGGCTTCCCCCTCGAATTGACCAAAGTTATCGCTCAAGAACATAATTTAACAATCGACGAAGAAGGCTTTAACGTCGAAATGACCAAACAACAAAGCCAGTCGAAGAACTTGGGCGCCAAAGAAAGCTCCGACAACATCCCATTTCCAGAAGATATGGTTACTACCTTTGTTGGTTACGAAACTACCGAATGTAGCAGCAAAGTTCTCTGGGAACACACCGATGGGGCCTCCCGTTGGATCATTACAGAAAAATCGCCGTTCTATGTTGAGTCAGGCGGACAAGTTAACGACGAAGGGGTCGTAACAATTAATAAGCACAGCTACCACGTCATTGACTTGAAAAAAGTTGGCAGCCGCTTTACACCGGCAATTGCAGTCAAACTCAAAGCAGTAGAAACCATGGGGGCCTGTATTGTTGGCGATACCGCGGAGTGCGAAGTAAATAAGCACGCGCGCGTAAGCACCGTCCGCAACCATACGGCAACTCACATGCTGCATGCGGCATTGCATCAAGTACTGGGCAAGCAAGCAAAACAGGCTGGTTCAGTGGTAAACAAAGATTACCTACGTTTTGACTACACCCACCACGAGGCCCCAAATGCTGCGCAGTTGGCAAAGCTTGAACAATTAGTAAACGAAAAAATCTGGGAAGATATCCCAACCGATATCACCAACAGCACGCTTGAAGAAGCCCAGCGCAAAGGGGTCATCGCCTTCTTTGGCGAGAAGTACAACCCAGCAAGCGTTCGGGTGGTATCGATCCCAGGATTCTCACAAGAACTCTGCGGCGGTACTCATGCGCCACGCACCGGGATTATTGGCACGTTCAAAATCGTCTCTGATACCGCGTTGGCAACCGGCACCCGCCGTATTGTTGCCGTTACCGGCACAAAAGCATTGGAGCTATTCCAACAAAGCTATAAAGACATTAAAGGGCTTAGTGAAAACTTTAAAGTTAAGCCAGAGCAAGTAGCAGACGCGGTACGCAAACAGGAAGCTGAACTCAACGCTCTCAGCTCAGAACTAAAACAAGCAAAGAAAAAGTTGCTGTTTAGCTCCATGGATAGCTTTGCTCAAAAAGTAAACGTCAGCACAAAGCTACCACAGCTTTTTTTAATGCTTGACGAGGGAGATAGTGACAGTATGCGTGCCATTTGCCAAACACTCGATACGCAAAAGCCAGGCTTTTACTTTATCGCAACAAATGCTGGTGGCAAAAGCCAATTTACCGCATGGACAAGCAAGCAGTATGCAACCGCTATTCCGCACACGGAACTAGTAAACATTCTTAAAGGATTGCAGCTCCAGGGCGGTGGGCGTGTCGGCCTTATTCAAGGTGGTGGACAAACTATTACACCAGAATTGCTTGATACACTCAAAGAGTGGATCGCTCAGCATATTCCAGCATAAACATAAAAAGAGGGCGGGGTTTTTAACCCCGCCCTCTTTTTATGTTTATGTAAGACCCGAGTTGCGAATCATCAATTACAGTCCAACTACTGCCAGCTCCTCGGCAATTCTGCTACCATCAACGCTGGATTCTTCCTGACCAGCGTTCTCATCAGACTCCACCAGGCCATACGGGTCGCCTTCTGACGGCTCAATGTTATTTTCAAATCCTTGTTCGCTATCTGCATCAACTGCGTCACCAAAAATAGAAGCAAAATCAATGTGAGGAACTGCATCAACCTTATTCATTGCTGCTTCAAGATCGGCAATAGAGGCTAAATGAGCTTCAATTTTAACTTTGATTTCTAATTTCGCAAGGCGCTTTTCTTCAATCGCTTCCTGCAATAAATCAATCTCTCCTGCAAGTTCACGCAGATCAAGCTCTCGCTCTTCAAGCTCAGCGCGCAACTCGGCACCTTCCTCTTCGCCCATTGCTTCTGTCTCTTGCACGAGCTGCTCAAGCTTTCCATTCAATTCCATCTGATCACTCATGGCAACTGCAAGACGATCAATCATCTCACTTAATTCAATTTTAATACTCGCTTTAATTAATTCAAGCTCCGCCAGCTCATTTTGCAATGTGTTTAACTTCAAGCCAAGTTCTTTTCGCTCTTCTTCACGCTGCTCAAGATCTCGCTGCATTTCTGGCGACATTTGCGCTTGAAGCTGCATCAAAATCTGTTTAAATTGCTCTTCATCAAAGGCAGCTCCATCTTCAAAGCTCCCCAGATCAATTCCTTCCATCGAATCAGTGGCGTCATATCCCATCATTTCTGGGGTAATCTCGCAAACCAATGGTCCCGAGAAGGCGATTGCACTGGCGCTCAACAGCAATAAATCTAATCGTTTCATATACTCTCCTTATTTTTCGTTATGAGATTTTCCACTCACCTTGACTACAATCAACCGTCACCATCTTCACATGCGGGTTACGCAGCAAAAATGAAGCCAATGGATTAACCACATACTGCGTTATGGCACGACGCACTGGTCGCGCACCAAATTCCTTGTTATACCCAACTTCTGCTAATTCTTTTTCAGCTGCTGGAGTGATATGAAGTTCAACCCCTTGCACCGCAAGGCGAGAAACGACCTGCACCGTCTGCAAATGCACAATGGATTCAATTTGATCAGCAGACAGAGCAGAGAAATAAATAATGCTGTCCAACCGGTTCAAAAATTCTGGCCTAAAATGTGATAAAAGTAAGCGATCTAATTCTTGTTTTAACTGGCTCGTTACCGCACCAGCGGCCATAATCCTATCAGATCCAATATTACTTGTCATAATAATAACGGTGTTG
>JAUPVI010000074.1 GCA_030917105.1 Candidatus Babelota bacterium | reverse complement strand
GACTTCGTTCATATTCAATGCCACGTCAACTTCATCCGCTTCTGGCAGAACTGCAACCGTAACGGTTGATGTATGAACCCGACCCTGCGTCTCGGTTGCCGGCACACGCTGAACCCGGTGTACCCCTGATTCAAACTTCAGATTTTTATAGACGTCTTTGCCTTTTATAAAAAGGACCAGTTCTTTGTACCCACCAAGATCAGTCTCGCTGACATCTTCAACCGTAAGTTGCCATCCACGCGTAACCGCATACAGCTGGTAGGCGGTATAGAGATCTCCGACGAAAAGTGCGGCCTCTTGCCCCCCTGCTCCAGCGCGGATTTCAAGAAAAACGGAGCGTTGATCATGCTCATCTGATGGATAGAGCAAATCATCAAGTTCGTTTTCAAGTGGCAAGATTTTTGGCTCCAGCACCATAATCTCTTCCTCAAACATAGCTTTGAGGTCAGGATCAGCTTCGACCGCCTGTTGCTCACGTGCCTGACTCAGCTCTTTTTTAAGCTGTTCAAGCTGGTCGTGAATATCAAGAACATCGTTCAAATGCGCAAGACGCTTCTGAACTTCGATGCGGCGAACATTTTCGATGGCAGGATTTTCAAGTTCCGTCAAAAGCTGGGCAGATTCGTCGCGAAACTGGTCAAATATGGTCATGGAAGTAATTACTTAGTAGCTGTTTTGTTATCAAAACGGCGTTGGAACTTCTCAATACGGCCAGCGCGGTCGATAAATTTTTGTTGTCCAGTAAAGAACGGGTGGCAGTTTGAGCAGATGTCAAAGCTTGCTTCTGCAAGAGTTGTTGCGATTTGGTAAGATTGGCCACAGGCACAAGCCGCAGTAATATGATTAACGGTTGGGTGAAGGTTCTTTTTCATAGGAGCCGACTTTCGTTAGATTTAGTAATGTTTTGATATATCAAGATGTAGTGTGCCGTAACGCGCGAGCACAGCATGTTGGGTAGTATTGCCGAAAAGCGCCGGATTGTAAAGGGCGGATGCCACCAGGGGTTTTGCCCTTCTTTCGACCAAACGGTGCCAATCGATCGCCCGAACTTGCTAGAATCAAGAGAGCTCGACAGCATCTAAAAGCAGCGAAAGCTGCAATCCGCCGCCGCACCTTTGGCGCTAAGGCGTGAATCGCCGTAGTACCAAAGGCGGTTGCAAGGAGTTTACCGGAGCAATTAAAAAGTTCTATATAGTGGGGGAATTATGAAAAAGATCGTAATAGTGGGAATACTTGCAAGCATCAGCGGCATACTAGGAGCAGCAAACTTAGCCGACAGGATGACCACAGGGATTGAAATGCGCCAGCTGGAACTGAAAACCCCTGAGCGCACCCGAACAAACTTGCCAAAAACCCCTAAAGGTCCAAGTAGCACGCAATTTATCCGATCAAGGGATGCGCATGGAACTGGCGACCTCCGAAGCTTCATTCATAATCTCGAAGATAACCAACTACAAAAGCTTTCTGGCACCATTAACACCTATTTTCAAAGCAGTTGGTACACTCTCCACAAAGAATCTACTTTTGCAGATGCAGTAAGCAGACTCAAGATTGGCTACAATCCATCCACAAAAATAACGCACAAAGAAATCAAAGAACTCCGGGACATTGTCAATGCGCGACTCGCAGAAAAAGGTCTAAGTACAGAGGAAATCGCTGAAAACAGATCCCAAAGTAGCACTGTCCGCGAACTTAGTTTCGAATCCGATGCCGAGAGCATTCAAGATAGCACAGAGACGGAAGCTGGTACGCCAAGCCAAAGTCCTATTGACGTAACTAGCCTGAGCAGGGAAGAGCTTCGCTCCATTCAAGCAGAAATCGATAAATACAAACAATCGACCGGTTTTCGCAAAGAGTCTAGGTTTGCAAAGGCTGTAAATGCCCTCAACATTAATGGTGTAAAATTTGATAAAGGCTGGTTCTCTTCTGCTCCAAAAAAAGAAGCGATCGTTGCGCTAGAACACGCAGTCCAGAGGCAGCTTGAGCAACTTCCTGAAGCCTCGGAAGCGCAATCAATATCTTCTCAAAACGATAGCGACAACGAAGAATTGGATCGTCACGAGAAGAGACCAACCCCACGCCCATCCGAAACGCTCGCCAACCAGACTAGCCAAATAACTGGCAATGCCCAAGAAGCTTCCGCAAGTAATGATCAGCAAATCAATGTTGACGCACTCATCGCAGACGCCTCAGCTACCGGCAACCTTGCAGATAAAACGGCTGAGGCCCGAACGCTTCAGGCAGTAACAGAAAAAACAAATGACTTTACCGGCAAACAATACGCAGCCGCGGGTGCTATCGGAGGACTTCTTACTACAGCACTCCTAAGCCCTGAACTGAGATCAGGCCAAAACCCAGCAAAAATACTTATAAAACTCCTTCCATCACTAACCCCAGCGCGCGTAAAGACTTTAAGTCGCGCACAGAAAATAGCCCTTGGGCGCTTGGTGACCGCTGCCATTGTCGGAACTGCCGGTGTCGGCAGCATGGGCTACGGCGCATACAAAATGTACAAAACGGCCAAGGCTCGCTAGCCAGGAGCCGGTTGACGTTTTAAGCAAAAAAATGCGATAATAAAGGAGTAATTTGAATAAATCAATATCGTTATGAAAGTGCTAACATGATAAAATTATCCCTACAAAGCGTGCTTCTCGCCCTCGCTTGCTTGTGTCTGCCACTACAACCAACGGCACATACAAAATCTCCGCTTATCCCAGGAACAGCAACCGTAGCGTTTGGGGGCTTGGCTGCCAAATGCATGCAATTGTACCGGGCAAAAGAAGCTGCCAAAAAAGCATTTTTAGCTAAACCATGCGCTGAAACAGAAGAGGCTTACGTACTACTGCAACAGCGCTTCTCACTCTGGAAAAAAGTCCTTGTCGCCGCATTTGGTGGTACAGCAGTGGCTTGGTTTTTCCATCTCAAGGGGGGCGCTGAGCAACCTGCGGCGCCAGTAACGCCAAGAAATTCGACTAAATCCATCGCTCTTGCCCACATTAACTCTACCGGTGCAACGGGAGCTTCAAACCAGAATGAGAATAATTCACTATCAACACCTTCGGATGAGCAAACAATCAGCAATCCGATAGCCCCGGAAGCTCCGGTAACCTCAGGACCAACTATTGAACCAACAGCTCCATCTGCATCACCAGCGCCATCCACCAGTAGCAGAACAAGCGCAGAGAGTTCATCGAGGGTTCCATCGGTAGAACCATCTGCTCAGTTTACGCATGATCCTGATGATCAGGAACCTACCTCTCACGGGCTTACAGTAGGCGCGCCGCTAACACCTAATTACTCGATCAGAAAAGCACCAGAATCAACCGAAGAAGTGCCAAGCCAACACCCTATCGGTGAATCAAAGCCGACACAGCGCAGTACAATCTCGCCAGCAACACCTTCTCCTCGGCATACGCCAGCACCTCAGGATGACACAGACAATGATGCGGATGATGAATCGGACAATGACACGGTAATAAGGCATACACCAATCGCGCCATTAGCGACTACGGCCGATGAACGTGGCGATGAAGACAAAGAAGCAGCACGTACACCAAGCCCGAAGAGCCCTGATAAGCCAGAAGCCCCAGCGGTAAATTTTGAGGCCCTCATGAAGGCAATTAATACTTATGGGCTCGTAACCACGATAGAGCAAGCTCTCACACCCGAAACCGTGAACATGCAAGATCAACATGGGCTTACCCCATTGGCCAAAGCACTATCAATGGATGAACCAAAAGCATTCAACCGAGAGTGGCTTGTTAAAACACTAACCGACACTGGTGCTGATATCACCCGACCACTCACCTTCCTCAGGACAACGGAGCCTATGCTCCCACTTTTCTACGCAATTGAGCACTGCAATCTCAGCATCCAAAAAGAACTGATAACCGAAGAAACCGCCAATCAGGAACAAGCCGGCGTCTTTCCAGTAGTAAAGCTCTTTGAAAGACAGTCATCGTACAGAGTGGACGCTCAACGGAAGACCTTCTTGGAGTGCTTCACCAGCATGCTTGAATGTATGCAAGATCCAAACCAGGCAAAACGTGATGGACAAACTCTCTTGATCGTGACGCTCACAAACGGTACAGACTATAACGATATTCTCGAGTGCCTTCTGACGTGCAAAAAAATTCGCCGCGACCGTGCCACCAACGGGCAATCTCCGTTCGAGGTAGCTTTGCAACAAAATCATAGCCTAAAAACTTTGCAAGCGCTGTTCTGCGAAGAAGACAAAGCGTCTTATTCCCTCCGAAAGGTTTTAGATAGTAACACACGCAACAAAGAAGCCCTTCTATCGTTCCTCATGGATAAAGGAATAGCGCCGCAAGCAGGCGACATCAAAAAAGCAGAAGAAATGAGACCAGCCGCAATGCTTATTCAAAAAATGAAAGCCGCACGCACAGAAGCACTACGCCAAGAAGCTCATGAACTTGCAAGTTCCCCCGATCACAGCCTTGATAGTCTCTACACAAAATTAGATGAATTTGCACAAGAAAATCTCACCCTTGATCGAGACCTCGCAGATAGGTTGATCTGCATCAACCTAGACATGCATCCAAGGACAATGGTCAATGCGCGAGATGTGGTAATAGTCACAAGATACGGATTAAACGAAGCATCAAGCGCAATAAAGAGACTTACTGATTTAACTCAACATGCCGAACGAGAGGCAATAAGGGAAAAATTCAATGCTCACAATTTCTATAACTCGATAGAAATGGTCAAAGGCCTCCTCGCGCTCAAAGTTAATGATACAGAGATGCATACGCTTGCGCTCCAGGAACTTGCAGCTCATCCAGGCTGGCCAGTCGATCAACTCGACATCGCAAAACTAAACGAGTATCCCAAAACGCAACAATTGCTCAAAAAAGCAAATGAAAAGCGCACAAGGGCAGAAGAAGAAGTGAGCCACGCACGGACTATTGCAGATATTCTCGCGCTTGCCGACTCCCTGTACGACACCGAAATTAGGACGCATGTTGAAAGAGTGATAAAAGACGGTCACGCACCCACAGAGGAAGAATTAGCCACCCTCGAAGCTAATCCTCGCTACACTTCTCGCAACGACCCTGCCAACCCCTCAGTCCTGGATGCTGCCAAGACAGCACAACGATCGCTATTACGTAAAAAAGGAACCCAACAGGCAATCGCCAGCGCAATGTCCATCAGCGCACTCACAGATATACACGTTACTCCCGAGCTTGAAGCAGCATGGGAGAAAAAACTCGATGAGTTACTGGAAGGAGAAGACTTCTACGCGCCAAGTATTGATGAAATAAAACTACTTGTGAGTCACACTTCGTCACCAAGCAAGCAAGAGCAACGCCAAAACAAGGCTACCCATGCAATGATCTACAATCATAATCGAATCTCTTTGAGAGAAAAGCTCAAGGCGGCCCGAAATATCGGCGACTTTATGAACCAAATCAGCAACGCAG
>JAUPVI010000073.1 GCA_030917105.1 Candidatus Babelota bacterium | reverse complement strand
AAAGATGGCCCGATAAAGTTCGTCGCTGAAAAACGCGGGCTTGATGCGGTCGGACACGTCATCAAACACGGCGGGGAAGGTTATCAGCACGGACAGTACAGCGGCTTCCGTGTCGCGGCTACCGAGTGCCAACTCAGGGGAGAGCGCCGCCAATTCGTTGTTGTCAAAGTTCATTGTTTCGCTGCCATTTCTGCTTGTTTGCCTACGGTTGTCAGTGCGTATGCGCCTGCTGCATCAACCCACCACAACTTGAACCAATTTCCGCGCACTGCTTTGCGGAATACTCCGCGCCAGTCGCGGTAACGCTTTGCACCCGGTTGGCCGTATCGCTCTCTGAACTCTCTCCAGCACAAACGCAAATATTCGGCAGGGATGCCAACTTGTTCGGAGTACGCAAAAACAGGGTCAGTCTCTGGAATCGGTTTTTCAGGTTTGATTTCTTCAAGCCATGCTTTCAACGAAATGGCCTGTGATTCTTTTTTCGATGGCTTATCCCCCTTTGGGGGTATGGGGGTATCTATATGGTTAGTGGTTAGTGGTTTATGGTTAGGGTTAGCTGTGGCATCCGTTTGGGATACGACTGGCAACCCACTGGTAACCCACTGGGTTTTTTTACCCTTTGGACGCCCACCTTTTAGCCCGTTTGAGCGGTTTTTTTCGCACTGTGCGCGGAATTCCACAATATCAAAGTCAATGCGCTTGTGGTGGAAACCATCAGATTCTGGCGAAAAGAAGTCATGAAGCACGTTTTTTAATGCCGTCGCTTCCGTTTCGCAACCCAGTCGTAACCGACGCATAACCACTTGGGTTTCGGTGGGTATCGGGGCTTCTTCGAGGTAATACCAGTCAATCAAATCACGGTAGATGCTGTGCTCAATCCGCGTTAGATGTACGGTGTCTTTCCTGTAGTCGGCAATGTTAAATTGATAGTAGTGCATACCACTCCAGCGGTTCCACGGAAAAGAATCACTGGCAGGCGGTGGACGCGCTTTTCGCGGGGGCAGCTACTACCCCACTAGCCAGGTTCATTTTCATACTTTACTCGCTCGCTTCGTCTTTTGCAACATCGTCAAACAACTCAGGCTGATCGTTACGGACTACATGGCCTTTTACCTTCGTAGGCTTGTTGCCCATCTTTTGAAGGCATTTAGGGCCGATAGGTAGGCCGCCAACCCATGCCGCTGCCTTGTCCATTTCACGATCGCACATCACGCATTTCACGCAACATGCCCCCATGTTTCATAGCTGACGATCCTTTCAATGTTCCGCACACTGACGCAGTGTTTTTTTGCCAATGCCTCGTTGCTAAGGTTGTTGCGGATGTAATCGAGTAGCTTTACACGCTGCCGGTGGGCGCTGCGAATGTCGATAATGTCCATGTCCAATAATTTGGATTGCGTAAGATCTTGACCCCGCAGAGCGTTCTGACGGGCTTCCTGTAGGTAGGTGTGACGATCTACCGAACCGGAGCGGCGTTGCCGCCCTCCAATGTGTTTTGCGTAGTTTGATGCGGCCATTATTCAACCTCGACTTCCATTTCAAATAATGCCTCTTGTCTAAATGTGTTGTCACTGTCGAACCGTTTAGAAGCTAGTTCAAGATTGATCTTCGCTTGCTTGAAATAGCTGTCTTTCAGTTCGATTCCGATGGCTTTACGGCCCATTGATACCGGACTGTAAACCTCGGAGCCAACTCCCATAAATGGGGTAAGAACGACCTCGCCTTCGTTGCTGTAAAGCTCTACAAGTCGATCAATTACGTCCAGTTGCAATGGGTGAACGTGCTTTTCGTCATCCTCTTCCCGGCTATCACGGAAAGGCAATACGTTATCAATGCGAATGTCATCCCATACGCTAGATGCGTACCGCTGCCATATGTAGTGGCTCAGTTTGTTGCTCTTCGGGTCTTGGTGGTCTTTGTAGTTGTTTTGCAAGTATTCCCAAAGCTCTTCCTCTGTGAACTTCGATTCATTGGCGTTGTTAAATGCGCGCAGAATGTTTGGCAGGATTGGTGTTTCGCCGAAGTAGCGCTTCAAACCGTGAGGATGTGTCACAGGCACCGCGTTGTCGCCCTTCTTGGTGAACACCAGCACATAGTCAGGCATTGCCGTAAAGCACTGTGTAGAGTCCTCTACGATCAATTTATGCATCAGGCTTTTGACCATCGTTCGCATACGAACCTTCAAAGGCTCTTTCCAGATGGTGATGCGGTTGCGGTACTGGAAACCGTACTTGTCATGCAAACGGATGATTTCGTGCGGGAAGTCCCACAGTCGGCATGAATTGTCAAAAACGTCAGTACAGTGGACAGCCGTAACACGTCCAGGCTTGATCGTCCGCGCCATCTCTTTAATCAAAAACTCGTAGCTCTGCAAGAACTGTTCGCGTGTTTCGCAGTTTGACATGTCGCGGGGATCGCTGGAATATTGATACAAGCCGCAAAACGGTGGAGAATGGATTGCAAGATCAACACTGTTATCCGGGATGCTCGGCATAACTTCCATGTTGTCTGAGTTATATATGCTATACGCGTCGGTGTGAATTTCTTGCTTAACTAGCATTTTTGATCCTTGATGAATTGTTTGTTTACGTTCTTTTTGCTATGCACAAATTTATGGCAATCTTTGCAAAGCAACACTAGGTTTTCCGGGTCTACCTGCAACTCTTTAATCTGAAATGTGACGATGTGGTGAATGTGAAAATTTCCTCGATTGGCTTCGGTGTTGTGGTGCTTTCCACAGCACTGGCAAGTAGCGTTATCTCTTGCCCATACGATTTTCACGGCATCTACCCATTCCCTAGATGAATAAACTGCTTGTCTTTCTGGCGTAAGCCCGCCTTTGAACGATGGATGCTTATCGCCAGTAACGCCGCGCCAATATGGTTCATTCCCTTTTCCCCATGGAACACGCCCATCCGCAATAGCCATTGCACTCAATTTATCTTTTGTCTCTTGAGAGTGCTTTTTGCCTTTGAATGGATTTATCTGCCCCTTTTGGAATGAATGCGGCATTGTTGATCCACCTCTCGGCCTTGTTTGAATGCCGTAATCAGTGATCCACTCCCACACTCTTTTACCGTTTCGACCAACCTCGCGTGCAATCTGGTTGGCATCCTTGCCTTGCGTGATGTACTGGTCTATAAGCCATTCCTTCGTAAACCCGAGTGCTTCGCGCTGCTTAATTTGCCACTTACCCTTACAACCAGTGTCACAAAAAAAGTTCTTAATCGGCTTCTTGGTGACTCCGTTTATCAGCCATCTTTTAAGCTGTGCGCCACACTGAGAACAGATGCATGATTGTTTTGGCATGTCGTACCCTTTTGCAGGACTCTATTATACGACACCATTTTGCAAGAACGATGGCAATCTGCCTACATTCGTAAACTGCCGGGCAACGTGTGTAAAGTCCTGATTCGCTGCTGCCACAAGATTCCCGTAAAGCTCGATCGCTTTTTGCGTCTTTTGCTCCAGTGCTTCGAGTACGCGCTCTTGTCCTTCGCTAATCACCATGTCGCATGTGACCTCAGACTTTTGACCAAAGCGCCAAAACCGGCGTATCGCTTGGTAATACTGCTCATAGCTCCACGTTGGAAAAAAAACCGTGTGTTTGCAGTGCTGCCAGTTCAGCCCCATGCTCGTCATCTTTGCTTTTGTAATCAGGCGCTTAATCTCGCCCCGAGCAAAGGCAACAAGAATCTCTTCCTTTTTGTCGATCGACATCCCGCCGATGATCTCTACCGCATCGCTGTCCAGGTTAGAAAGCAATTCGCTCTCGTCGTTCAGGTTGCACCAGTAAACCGAAGTCTTACCTTCTGCCAGTTGCACAGCTCTCTCGCAACGCTCTGTAACCGTTAGTTTTTGCTCTTCACGAACCTCTGTCATGGTCGCTGCTGGCATGGCAAATAACGAGTCCTGTCCATCCATGCACCACGTCTTGGAGTTGTTGACCATGTGCTTTTTTACGTGCAACGCTGGCAACTCATAGCCCTTGTCTTGAAAACCTAGGTCAGAAGGTTTTTTGACCATCACTGACCACTGATTGACCCACGCGAAAAAGTCTCGCTCTGCGTGTGGCTTGAGGTAAAACTTTTCCCCAATGTTTCGGTTGTTGCTGTCCACGCTGTTCTGATTGCTCTTAAAGAACTTGGTCAGCATGTCCATGTATCCCATGTATCCAAGGGCTTCAGAGCTGTTCCCAAGCTCTATAAAGTCGTTAGGGCTAGGTGTTGCAGTGCTCAGAAAGCGATACGGGACGCGCTTGATAAACGCAACAATCTGGTCCCGCGTCTTGCCTGCGAAGTTTTTCAGGATAGATGATTCATCCAACATCACGCACACAAAATCGTCAGGGTTTAACAGGTGCAGCCGTTCGTAGTTGCAAACTGTAATTTTCTTGGTTAGCGTGCCGTCTTTGCTGTGTGCAATATCGTCCACACCGATGCGCGTAGCCTCATCAATAAACTGAAAAGCAACGGCCAACGGCGTGAGAATCAGAACCCGTTTATTCGTGTGCCGGATGATGTTTTCAGCAATAGCTACTTGCATCAATGTCTTGCCAAGACCTGTATCTGCAAACATACCAATCCGGCCCTTACGTACAGCTTTCTGAATGATGGCTTGTTGAAAATCAAAAGCCCCATCCGGCATCCATACAGGCTCAAAGCCGTAGCTGCCTGTGCTATGCGTTTTACTTCGTATGAAATCTTCATAATTCACTTAATAAGCTCCTTGCGTAGTTGAGAAATAGCCCATTTGGCTGCTGAAAAATACTGTCAACCCATTCATACAACACTGATGCCGGAATGGTCACCTTTCCAAGTCCGTGCTTTCCGGCGATAGTCACCGTGTTGCTACTGTCTGAATAAATGTGAACACCATCAGTAGAAATACGGTTGTTCAAAAAACCTTCTGACCATCTTCGTATGGGGCTAGTGTTTTTGTAATAGCGCCACCCGGTTTCTACTGTTGCAAACTTTTTGTGCGATTGCTTGACGATGTTTATCGCAACGCCAAAGTCGCTGCAATGGAAATACTCTCTTCCTTTAGCAGGAATTAGAAATGATGATGCGATGCCAAGCATGCGCTTCTCTGCCATCCTATAAAGATCATCAATAGGAGGCGAAGCAATAAAGCTTATTTGTCTTACGCCACCTTTGCGATTAAGTGCTGTCCACCTACTCTTGTATGACGTTGAAAGGCCAAACTTTACAACTCCATCGGAGTATTGGATTGCGTAAATCCTTCCACTACTAAGGCTCATTTCATCGCCTTAAAGTGACGCTCTATAAGCTTTTCGAGCCAGTCGCGGCCCTTGGATTGCATCAATGCGCGAAGCATCGGCCAGTGCTTGTGCGACAGGCGTAAGCCTTCGCTCTTTGATTTGGTGTTTTGAGTATTCATATCACAAGTGTGACACGTTGGTTCAACATTTGCAAGCGATTTATTTGCAACTTTTTTAGAAAAATATCTTGTTTTTGTGTCACAACGTGTCATACTTCAACCCATGCCAGAACAAAAGAAGTTCTGGAGCAATCACCGGGGAATGCCCCCAAGGATGGGGCCAAGTACACCGGCCGAAG